>JAJDEL010000648.1 GCA_029259835.1 Planctomicrobium sp.
AGGGGCGTGGTTCACAGATCACCGTCGATGAGGCGAAAAGTAAAGGATTTGGAACCGTCGTTTGCGCGAGCGCCGGGAATCTTGGTCAAGCAGTCGCTTATTGCTCGCGCGCGGCAACAAGCCAGGGCTGCTGCTGAAGAAGAACAAGCATGGCTCATCGAAGACAGTGAAAACATCGCCACTTGTGAAGGCGCGGCCACCATCGGACTTGAACTTACGGATGCAGGGGCAGTTCCGCTGGATGCAGTATTGATTTCCCTGGGTGGGGGCGCGTTGGCGACGGGCATTGGCTACGTCATCAAGAATCGCAGGCCATCAATTCAAGTCATTTGTGTTCAGCCGAGTGGAGCACCTGCGTTGACTTTATCCTGGCGAGAGCGCCGAATCGTGAACACAGAATCAATCAGCACGATTGCCGACGGTGTTGCTGGACGTTATCCAATTCCTGAAGTCCTGGAAGACTTGTTGGAAGTCGCTGATGACGCTCTACTGGTCGAAGAGTCGAGTATCATCGAGGGAATGCGACTACTGTATCGTCATGCCGGATTGGTGGTGGAACCCTCCGCGGCACTTGGGGTCGCAGCCATTCTGGAAAAAGCCTCTCGATTTGTTGGGAAGCATGTGGCATTGATCATCTGCGGAAGTAATGTCGAACCCACCGACTTCAAACGCTGGGTGATGGATACCACGGACTGATTCCCTGGAGGAAGCATGAAGACCGCTTTTGTCGTATTCGACGGAATGACCATGCTTGACTTTGTTGGCGTTTACGATCCTCTGACCCGATTGCGGTCAATGGCTTTGATAGGTTCGATTACTTGCTGAGCATGGGTTTTGATCTGGACGAACTACGACAACTCAATCGGCTCGCAGTCGAGTCCTGCTTTCATCTCGATGAAGAAAACGCGGCTTCACAAACTCGGATAGAGATTATTTGAGAAGAGAGGTTCAACTTCAACTTGTCAGCTCGTATTGATTTCCGAATTGGACCGCAAGAAACGGATAGACCGATCATCAGCGCGGCAGTATTATGATTTCACCATGAACAACTCGCCGACACTGCAAAAGACATCGCCGCTGGACTTGGGTCGTTGGGATGCCGTCGTAAACCGACAACTGATCCACGGTTCATCATTCATCTACGCCGTTCGCACAACGGGAATTTACTGTCGACCGGGATGTGCTTCACGTATGCCAAATCGAAAAAATGTGTTGTTCTTCGATGATTATCGGCAAGCAGAAGGTGCTGGATACCGTCCTTGCCTGCGTTGCAAGCCCGGTGACGACCGTAATGATTCTGAGAGCACTCGCCTTGTCATCGAGGCTTGCCGATTCATTGAGTCGCAGGAATCTCCTCCGACACTCAGTGAAATTGCGGAACGCGTTGATCGCAGCCCCACTCACTTTCAAAAGCTATTCACTGCTCACCTTGGAATCTCTCCCAAAGAGTATGCGGCGATGACCAGAGTCAACCGGTTTTGCCGCCTTCTCCGGTCATCGACAAGCGTTACGAATGCGATCTTCTCTGCAGGCTACAACGCGACTAGTCGTTGTTACGAAGAAGCACCACGCATGCTGGGAATGACACCGGATCGAAGTCGAAAAGGCGGAGTCGACGAACTCATCGAGTTTGGAATCTCGACTTGCTCGCTGGGACATGTCATCGTGGCGACGACCGAGATTGGCATCTGTCGAATCGCGATTGGCTCCGATCCGAAAAATCTCACTGCCGAACTTCGAGCGACGTTTCCTCAAGCCGTCGCGATCGATCAAGACGACGATTGGACGGCCATCCTGCAAGCGGTCGTTCAATTGGTTGACGGAACTTCATCAGGGCATGCTCTGCCTCTGGATATTCGGGGGACGGCCTTTCAGAGAGAAGTCTGGGCCGCACTTCAAAGACTACCGTTTGGCGACACAGCTACCTATTCCAAGCTTGCAGCATCGATTGGGCGCCCAAGTGCGATCCGCGCCGTGGCCTCGGCCTGTGGAGCCAACGAACTTGCAGTGGTGATTCCGTGTCATCGAGTTGTCCGGGTCGACGGAAAACAAGGTGGATACCGCTGGGGGCTGAAAAGAAAAGCAGAACTGCAAGACCGGGAACGTTCAATGCGAGAGGATGTCAAATCGTGAACAGTGGTGTGCTAAGAAGATGCGCCGAATATGCAGAAGAGTACTTTGAGGGGCTTGAGCAAGCGCCTGCCAATGCCACGTCAACGAGGGAAGAACTTCGACGGGCAATCGATACACCACTTCCAGAAAACGGTCTTGCCCCGTCCCTAGTTCTCGACGAGATTGTCGGACGAACACGTGGTGGCCATCTCGGATCAGCGGGAGGTCGATTCTTCGCATGGGTAATTGGAGGAGGTCTGGAATCCGCGATTGCCGCTGACTGGATGACCTCAGTCTGGGACGAGAACGTCGCTCTACCCGCATGTGCTCCGGCGGCCTCTATCGTTGAAGAAACGGTGGGACGCTGGCTCAAGGAACTCCTTCACATTCCCGCTGACGCCAGTTTCGCGATGACGTCTGGCTGCCAAATGGCTCACTTTACCTGTCTGGCAAGCGCTCGAAACGCAGTGCTTAAGGACGTTGGATGGAACGTGAATCGCTCCGGTCTGTGCGGTAGTCCGCAGATCCACGTGCTGGTGAACGCCGAACGGCACGGTTCGATCGACAGGGCAATACGATTCCTGGGATTGGGCGAAGACTACATTATTCCGATCGATACCGACGAGCCTGGCCGAATGTGTGTCGAATCGTTCCGCGCTGCGATCAACACGACTGAAGGTCCAAAAATTGTAGTGCTCAATGCTGCCGACCTCAATACGGGTTCCTTCGACAAGTTCACCGAGATCATACCGATCGCCAAAACCTGCGGAGCATGGACACACGTCGACGGTGCTTTCGGAATAATCAGTCGAGCCAGCAGAAGAAAGATCGCACTGAGTGTAGGATTGGATCTGGCCGATAGCTGGGCAACCGATGGTCACAAGTGGCTTAACGTTCCCTTTGACAGCGGGCTTGCTTTCGTCCACGACGCCGAAGCTCATCGACAAACAATGGCGCTTTCAGCCAGCTACATCGATACCGACACCGTCGTCCGCAACCCGATGGATTGGACGCCGGAATGGTCTCGTCGCGGGCGTGGGTATGCACTATACGCCGCTCTGTTGGAACTGGGGAAATCCGGCGTGGAGGCGTTGGTTGATCGATGTTGCCTTCATGCAAGAACGATTGTCGAAGGAATTGGTAGGTTGCCGAATACGGAGATTCTGTGGCGTCCCCATCTCAATCAAGGGTTGGTGAGGTTTCTCGACCCAACTCCAAATGCCTCAGAAGCAAGTCACGACGAGCGAACGATAGCGATGATCGATGCGATCAATGCCACCGGTGAAGCATTCTTCAGCGGAACGACCTGGCAAGGCAAGCGGGCGATGCGAGTGAGCGTCGTAAACTGGCGAACGAACGAAAATGACGTTCGACGTGCGATTCAGGCGGTGGAACAATTCAGTTCACAGCCGTCCTGACGAACGATGTTATCTCAGCGTTTTAGACCGATCGCATCCGGCACTTACATGCAACAAATTTTTCGCTCTCACAATTCAAGGTTGACAATGATCGAACTTCACCGGCTTTCTGCGGAATCCGTCCTGGTTGTTAGCGAGATGGTTGGTGAGCTGTTGAAGGAAATCGTAAACAAGACGGGATTGCAAATGTTCGACTTCGAACTGGAATCGACGACACGATGCTTATCCGGCTTCTTTGCGGAAGGACTCTACGATGGGTTTATCGCTCGTGACGGTAACACTGAGGTTGGGGTCGCGACGATTTCTCAAAGTCATGCCCTTTACGCGGATGGAGCCTTTGGGACGATTCAAGAGTTCTATGTGCGCCCGCAATACCGTTCGCGCGGAGTCGGAAGCCGACTGCTCGGTAAAATCTTTGAAGCATGTCTCGAAAAAGGCTGGAACCGGCTGGAGGTCGCAACACCGCAGCTGCCTCATTTTGAGCGAACGATTAGCTTCTACGAACAAGCCGGCTTTGCTGTTACGGGAGGGCGAAAGTTGTGGATCAAATTGAACGCGAAGGAAGAGTGATGAGTCGTCCGCTGAATACTCTGATACTGATTTTTGATGATGTAGAGGTCCTCGATTTCTGCGGCCCATTCGAGGTGTTTTCGGTCGCCAACCGAGATTCAGAGCCTCCTGCATTCAACGTGTTGACGGTTGCTGAGTCGGAAACGATAGTGGCTCGCGGGGGACTAAAAGTCCATCGAAATTGCTCGCTATCGGATTGCCCGAACGCCGACGTGCTACTTGTTCCCGGTGGAGTTGGCGTGCAAAAGTTGCTAGACAAGCCCGCAATCGTCGATTGGATTGTATCGCAGGCAGCGACAGCTCGACTTGTAACTTCGGTTTGTACGGGCGCTGTCATACTGGGTCGCTGCGGTCTGCTGGATGGACTGGAAGCCACGACGCACCATCGTTGCATGGATCAACTGCGAGAAATATCGCCGCAAATTCTCGTGCGACCCCAGCGCCGGTTCATCGACACGGGGAGAGTGATCACGTCAGCGGGGATTTCAGCGGGTATCGACATGAGTCTGCATGTTGTCCGTAGGCTACTAGGGAATCAGCAGGCTCAAGAAGTTGCACGACGGATGGAATACGATTGGAGATCCGAAAGTGATGGCGAAGAGTGAACATCAAAACGAATTCGGGCAACCCCGTCCGGTTCCGTAGGCCGCCACTCTATTGACGGTCGGAACTTTTGGAATCGCTTTAAACCGTTACAGGATCATTACTTGAAGAATCAATAGTGAACCTCGAAAACTCACTCACTTTCCAAGGTTTATAGTATTT
>JAJDEL010000649.1 GCA_029259835.1 Planctomicrobium sp.
CAGAAACGATGTCGACCGGCATTCCGATTACGTATGTCCCGGCTCGGAATACGGTTTTTCTTTCTATCGCACTTGGCTGGGCGGAAGTGCTCGGTGCGTTTGATCTCTTCATCGGTGTAAATGCGGTCGACTACAGCGGCTACCCTGATTGCCGACCGGAATTCATCGAGCAATTCGCAAAGATTGCGAATCTCGCTACAAAAGCAGGCGTTGCTGGCGAACAACAATTTCGGGTCCGCGCTCCACTCATCGATCTCACAAAAGCGGAGATCATCAGGCTCGGGACTTCACTCGGTGTCGATTACAGTTTGACGCACAGTTGCTACGACCCGAATGCGGCAGGAGTCTCATGCGGTCATTGCGACTCATGCCAGCTTCGGCAACGTGGTTTTGAAGAAGCTGGATTGGTTGATCCGATTGAATATCAGAGGTGACGCGGTCGGATCGAAACAATTGGAGAGAAAGCCTGCTTGCTGCCGCTTGGTCTAGGGACTAGTGATTGAGGGGCAAGGGAATAGGAATCGGCGTCATCGATAGACACAATCATGATTTGCAGGGAGACGCAGATTCAGTGAGACAAAACGAGTGACGGATGGTTTCTTTGCTTGTTGCCAGCCATTATTCTGCATTCGTGTTGATTTCGTGGTAGAGTTCTCGTTTCTCCTTTCTCCTAATTCGATGGCAGTGTTGTTTTCAGAAAATGCCATTATCCCTTGATCAATTTCGCACGCGATTGGTTGCTTCCAGTTTATTGACTGAAGGCGATGTAGAGGGGCTGCTGTCTTCACTCACTGAGGTGGACCAGCCTGCCGATGGTGAAGCGTTCGCGAAGCGACTCGTTCGCGATGGGTTATTAACGGCCTGGCAGGCGAAGCAAGTTTACCGGGGGAGGAGCAAGTCGCTAGTTCTGGGAAACTATGTTCTGCTCGACAAGCTAGGTCAGGGTGGCATGGGAATGGTGTTCAAAGCAGAACACCTAGTCATGAAGCGAATCGTCGCAGTCAAAACGCTTTCTTCGGAGATCACGAAATCATCAACTTTGGTTGCGAGATTTCGTAGAGAAGTTCAAGTCGCCGCGCGGCTGGATCACCCGAATATCGTCACAGCATTTGATGCTGCGAACGAAGGAGCGATTCAATATCTGGTGATGCAGTATGTCGACGGAGAAGATCTTTCGGCATTGGTCAGGCGTCAGGGAGCACTACCGGTGAGCAAAGCGCTCGACTGCATGCGTCAGGCAGCAACTGGACTGCAATATGCTCATGAGCAAGGAGTCATTCATCGCGATATCAAACCTTCCAATTTGCTGCTGGATCGATCCGGAACCGTGAAGGTTCTCGATATGGGATTGGCAAGATTCGAGGGGCTCGACGAGAAGTCTTCTGAACTCACTGCAACCGGCGCTGTGATGGGAACGATCGATTACATGGCCCCAGAGCAAGCCGAAGATACACACCAAGCAGATGCCCGTGCAGACATTTACAGCCTCGGATGTTCTCTGTTTTACTTGTTGACCGGACAGCCAGCCTTCGGCGGGAATACAGCCATCAAGCGGATACTCGCTCATCGTGAGGCGGTGATTCCATCGTTGACGACGTATGTGAGTGAGGCGACACCGCAACTCAACGCACTATTTCAAGACATGGTCGCGAAGCGACCGGAGGATCGCATTCAGACAATGGCGCAGGTCTGCGAACGTTTGGAGCAACTCGGAACTGACCACACATCAGTCCGAGTAAAATCAATTATCTCTGAAGACAGCAAGCTGGACGACTTTCTGAAGTCGATGGATTCGGAATCTTCTACCGAAAACGATTCTGACGCTGCGACGCAAGTAACGAGAGTTCAGTCAAGAACCGCAGGTGCGAAGACTTCGGATGACGACTTCTTTGAACTGAACGAAGACTTTGCGACCTCAGCAGTCCCGTCTAAAGAATCAAAGAGCAAACGCTCACTCACTTCGACACTCAACATCAAAGCCACTGGAATTGCTCTGGTTGCTGTGCTGTCGTTCGTCATCTATCTCGTCTTCAGTTCAGGCAACGAGGGTGAGAACGAAGAGAGCACTCCGGTCGTTGACTCACCCATTGTAGACGCACCGAGAGGGGCTGAGGCTTTTCCGGAGAGGAGTCCGGATTCGAGCGGCGAACGCCCTGAGCCTCCTCGTTCGATGGCAACTGATCCCGCCACGACGGGTCTATTCTTTGATGGTGAAAACGACTATGCCGTTGCTCCCGACTTTCAATTTGATGATGCCTCACCAGCCACGATTGAAGTTTGGCTCACTTGCACAAATCCTCGCGGGGTCGCGAATCCTGTGATGGTGTTGGGGGAACACTGGATGGCAGTTTTCCACATCGATAATGACTGGGGAGTCGGGAAACTCAATGGAATGTCAACTGAAATGTTCATGTTTCCACAAAGTTTACAACGGAATTCCCCCACTCATGTGGCGAGCGTGTGGGATGGTGAGACGGCACGAATTTTTGTCAATGGAGATGAACCGTCGACTCCCACGCCGAATTCATTTCAACTGAGCCCAACCAGTGAAGGATTGTACATCGGTGGAGTTCCTGTGGAACTACTGACTTCCGGAGAAGAAGGTGGGCGATTCTTCGAAGGTGTGATCCATCAGATCCGAATCTCGAACAACGCACGCTACCCCCGCAGTTTCACTCCAGAGAGAACACTAGAAAACGATAGCAACACTATTGGCCTTTTCCATCTGGATGAAGTCACAGACAACGAAATTCGGGATCTCTCCGGGAACAACCGCCATGGCACGATTCATGGTGCGGCTTGGGAGACTAACGTTACGGAATCCGGAGATGAGTAGGCTGAAGTCGTAACTGACCAAGCAAACCGAGTGGCGATTTTGTTGGTATTACTTCATGAACGTGGCTTTGTATTCTGGAATATCGCGGGCAGCCATCAATTGGTCCCAATCTGATTTGTCTGGTGGATAACACCAAATTGTCCATTTCATTGGTCCGGGTTTGTGAGGGGAAGAACCATCGATACTGTCAAGCGGCCTAGACATGATGAACTTGGTGAAGTGATTGCTTTCATCTGTATGCCGGTTGATGTGCTGAAAGCGGTAATCCAATTCAAGTACCGCATCCATCTGTATGAGTTTCGCTCGGTGGAATTCGTAGCGTTCGTATTCCTCGCCCTCAATGTAGCCCACGAGTCCATCTTGATACGTATCTGGTTCCGCGAAGTGGGCATCCCAGGCGCGCTGCATGCTGCTTTTGTGGTAGCCGACTTGATACGAGTGAGAACAAATTACGTAGAAAGCAGCTGACCCCCCGGCGATGAGGAACACTGTTGTCACGATTGTGATTCTGAGCGTTCGCTTCGACATTGTGTGCTCTTCCCGGCAGAGTTCTCACTCCTTGTAGGTTTCCGCTGAAACTTTGTCCGCAGTCGGGAACGTGTCTGGAATCTTTTGCGTCACTTTTCCGGTGACGGCCCATTCTGTTCCGCGTTGCAGGGAGACTTTGAAGCCGATGCACTCTTGAGAGTAGTCGGCGTGTCCCATTGGAGTGTGGAAGACGCGGCCTTTGCCAAATTTGATTGTCATCAGCATCGGTTCGTGGCGACCGCTGCCGCCATGGTTAGGACTCGCATATGCTGTGGCGAGAACCTGCATGTTTTGGCCTGGCCCGCGAAGTTGGTCGTAGAGTTCATCTTTCGTGTGCATCCATTCCGCAGGCATCCCTTTTGTGATCGGGTGATCCTGATCACGAACAACAATAGAGAATTCATGCTGACTGCCGTGATGTCCTCCATTTCCTGGTGAGGTATCGCGAACCAATTTGCCTTTGTCGTTTAAGTAGATGTACGGTCCGGATTTTTCGTTCCGTCCGCCCCAGCCTCCGATGCCGATCATCTGGTTGTACTCTGTCCAGTCACCAAAAGAATTGTCAGCGGCATGAACGATCACCAGCCCGCCACCGGATTGAACAAACTCGACGAACGCCTTTTGAGTTTCTTTAGGCCAAGGGGCAGCGCCGTAGCCGAAGTTGGAAACGACAACGTCATACTTACTGAAGTCCGGTTTGAAGTCAGGATCGGATTGTGGTTTCTTCATTGGTGTTGATTCGAAGCCCTTCAGTGGAAACTCCTTGAGGAATTTCTCTCCTTGCCACGTGAATTTGGTCCTGGCAATATCAACGGAGAACATTCCAGTTTCTTCGAGGTAACTCTTCATCATGAAGGTCGTTTTCGGCCACGCACCGTGATTGTTCTGCCCATCAATAATAAGAGCTTTCATTTCAGCCGCAGAACCAGCGGACGGGATGATCACAAGCAAAAGTGCAAATACGATCGCTTTGGTGAATTTCATAAGAAGTATTCCATCAATAAAGCTGTGGTTGGTTTGATTGTACAGAGTGAGCAGCATCACCAAATCTGGATTTCCGTTTCCAGTTCGACTCCATGGACTTCATGAACACGCGATTTGATGACATCGATAAGATGGATCACATCTTCCGCTGTTGCGTCAGTATGAGTGATGATGAAGTTCGCGTGGCGGTCGCTCACTTCTGCATTGCCGACCTTTGTTCCCTACAGCCCTGCTTGTTCGATCAGTGCTCCAGCACTGAGGCCGCGAGGGTTTTTGAAAATGCAACCAGCTGACTGAAATGAAAACGGCTGTGCGGCCTTTTTTACTATCCAGATTTGACGCATGCGCTTCGTGATTTCATCCGGGTCGTCGCTGGTTAATTCGAGTTCTGCACCGAGAATGATGAGTTCGTTCACGCTACTAGTTCGGTAGTCGAAACTGAGCTCGTCACCTGTTCGGGTAAAACGCTCTCCATTTTCCGTAAGAACATCGACGGACTTCACATACTGACCGATGTCGCCGTGTCGACCTCCAGAGTTACCACGAATGCTGCCACCGATGGTGCCAGGAATTCCGATCAGGTTTTCCAATCCCGCCAGGCCAGATCCGACTGCAGAGGAAATCGTATTGGAGAGTGTTGCTGACCCGCCAGCACGGACAATGTTTCCGTCAACTTCAATGTGGGAAAACTCTGGACTGGACAATTTGAGAACCACTCCAGGAAAGCCATCGCTGCGGACCAGAAGGTTTGATCCGCCGCCGAAAACTTTGATCGGCAATTGCTCTTGTGAGACGGCCTTCACAACTTCGACAAGTTCGTCGACGTTACGCGGTTCGATGAACAACTGGGCAGGTCCTCCCACCTTGAGCCACGTTAGC
>JAJDEL010000650.1 GCA_029259835.1 Planctomicrobium sp.
TTTAAGTGTCCGGCTGAATTCAGCGAACTATGTGTCTCACATGACAGAACGTGGATAAACCGGAGAATTGAAATGAAAACAAATTTACAGTTGACCACAATCTTTTTCGCCATCGCCATTTCAGGACCGCTGTTCGCTCAGGAAGAGAAGCCGAAGGTTGAACTCTCGAAAGCCGAACAACAATTCGTGGAGCTATTGACAAAAGCGACAATGGTCGGGCGTTTCAGTATCGATGGACGCAACAATCGAGACCCTCAGCCTGAACGTTACGCGATTGAATCCGTCACTAAAACCGGCGGTGACAACTGGATTGTTAAAGCGCGGATCACTTACGGGAAATATGATTTGGCTGTGCCTGTCCCTGTTCAAGTATTGTGGGCAGGCGATACTCCGATCTTACAGGTGACCGATCTCAAAATTCCACTCATGGGTGACGGCTTTACCGCCCGAGTGATGTTCTACAAAGACCGGTACGCCGGGAGTTGGTATCATGGCAAGGTCGGCGGTCACATGTGGGGAATGATTGAGCAGCAAGCAGAAGAAGAACCTTCGGCCGATGCTGAGCCAAAATCTTAAACGCGACAGCGAATACCTGACTAGGAAAGAACTTTCTTTGTAAGAACATCACCGACAAAAAGGGCAATGGAGACAGGATCGCGATAGATGTCTGAGCGTCAGAAAGCATTATCAGTCAAGGGCGTATCAGGCTTCGGCGGCTTGATCGGTTGCTTCGGAATGGTCTTTGGGTTCGTCTTCTCCAGCATGTTCTTTGGGATGGGGTCTCTCTTTTTATGGATGATTGCTCTGCAACCCGCGCTGAAAATCTGGGACGCCGCCACATGGGTGGAAACTCCCTGCACCATCACGAAAAGTGAAGTTGAAGGTGATGAAAGCTACAAGGTTGTGGTTGAATACGATTATGAAATCAGCGGCAAGCAGCATTCCGGCAATCAGTACAATTTCTTCAGTATGTCGACAGGTGGTCGGACATCAAAAGAACGAATCGCGGCTCAGTACAAAGAAGGCACACAGCATGCTTGTTTTGTGAACCCGAGTGAACCGACTGAATCGGTCATTGATCGTTCGTTCAGTTCTTCAATGTGGTGGGGACTCTTTCCAATTCCATTTATCTTGGTTGGACTCGTTGGGTATTGGTTTGTCTTTTTCGGACGTTCAAAGCTGAATTTGGCGGAACGGGCTGCGAAAATGCAGCAAGAAGCGATGACTGGTTCTCAAAGTGGCAAGACTTTCTCGCCATTGTCTGCCAACCGTGTTGCAAGTCTGTTAGAACTCTCCAACTCCGATTACGACGAAGAAGATCTGTTTGAAGAGCCAGGTCCGGTCACTCTCGAACCAGATGCTTCCCGATTTGGCATTGCGATTGTTCTTTTTGTGTTTGCAACATTCTGGAACGGCATCGTGTCAATCTTTGTTTTCCAACGCCTCGGAGATTGGCTTCAGTTTCAGTTTTCAGGATTCGAAGACCTCTTTCTCGTGCCGTTCATATTGATCGGAATCGGAGTCTTCCTCGCCGCGATCTACAATCTCATGGCAAGCTTCAATCCCCGTCCAACACTCATTCTCAGTCGCCAGTTGATCCCGCTGGGAAGTTCGGCACAAATCCAGTGGTCGTTCGAACAGGGGACGGGGTCAATTCGTCAGTTGAAGCTCGTTCTCTCTGGAATTGAAGAAGCGACCTACCGCCGAGGAACAAATACCTACACCGATTCAGAAACTTTCCACGAGGAAATTCTTTTTGAGACAACCGACTCGCTGGAAATCAGAGAAGGGCAAGTCAGCGTGATGATTCCTTCGGAGACAATGCACTCCTTTCAGGGCGGAAACAACAAAATCGAGTGGACATTGCAACTCAAAGGAGACATCCCTCTCTGGCCGGATATTGACACAAAATTCCCGATTCGAGTGGTTCCGCACGAATGAATAATCTTGAACTCGCATTTCCTCAAGACTCAACTGGTTTTGACCCTGGTACCGAGATCAGCATCATTGCCTCTTGGGAATTCGATGCCCCTCCAGAGGTACTGGAAGTCCGACTGGTCTGGAATACGGCTGGCAAAGGGGATCAAGACCTCAAAGTTGTCAAAGTGGCCCGTCTTGAAAAACCAGCGGCGAAGGAGCAACGCAGCGTTGTTCTCGAACTCCCCTGGGGACCGTACAGCTTTTCCGGCAAGTTGATCTCTCTGATTTGGGCAATCGAACTCGTCGCATTGCCAGACAAAGACTCATTGCGCAAAGAAATCAGAATCGCACCGCAGGGGAATGAAGTCTTGATCTCGCAATAACAATATGACTCGCGAGATGTCATGAATTTGCCGGATAACATTAAGTGTACGACGAACCCACGGTGCCACCTTACTTTGCCGGAAATCACTGCAAATCCGGCTATGAGGCTCCGTTGATTCAATCACAATTCGATTTCTTTTCAGGCTCCTCGTATCCCGCACAATGGATTCGGAAACTCGTCGAGGACAGATTGCATCGATTGTAGTGACGGTTCTCGCGATTTGGTGTTCTTGAGCAACACCAAACGCACGAATGATCCGCAAAATTGCACTCTCTTTTCTGAGATCATTTTCTTACTGGACTGGACTTTCCTGAGATTCCAGATCGCGACTTCTCCAAAAGGCTCCTCCCTGATTGGATGGAGAACGCACGCCCGTTTTCCGGTGCTAGAGTTGAGTGTCACGAACAAATTTCGTTCACAAGCCATTTCACTGAACGAAAATTGAAATTTACAAGAGATCATGAAATGTACCCGTTCGGTTAACCGGCGGTCGAAAAGACATTGGAGTTCACGATGGGGTTTTTGAAACCTAAAAACGCGTCTAAAGTTCGAGACGATGTGGCGACACAATTTGTCCCTCACAATGCAACGTCTACGCAGCTCGAAGAACACCTCCGCGTTGCACGTTACGGGAGCTTTTTACTCACCGACGCCGTACGCCCGGCGTTCGACTTAAAAGTCGTTCCAAGTGCAGGGTGGCGAAAAGATAACTATCGCGACGGGGAAACCGGCATTGAGGTCCCTGTCATCATGGCGGCTCAAACACGGGAAAAACTTTTCGACCTCTTCATGGATCTCCTCGAGCCCTTGGGAGATGAAGTCGATGTTGTCTTGGAAACGAGTCACGACAGCGAGATGGGCAAGCATGACGACTTGTATCGGGAAAGCATGGACTTGCCGATTCTCAAAAGCATGCTCTACGACTACGAAGACATTTTAACGAACGATGGATGCACTGGAATCGCTGTACTCAATCCGCGTGTTCCGATGGAAGTTCAGTTTGACGAACACAAACTGCTCATGATGTACGGTCATGACCTCGAACCATTCATCGACGTTCTACAGAATCATGGCCTGTATCACAGCGACACAATCCGCTTCATCACTGAGGCTGAACATATTCATTCATCCACGGACGATCACACGGAACAATTTAACGGACTGCGTTATCAAATCGGCGTCGAATTCGACTAAGGAGAACGTTGAATCTCACGGCGATCAATTTTATTTCGCCCACCGGATCACTTTGTCAGGGTTTCGATAAGCCTGCAAATCACGAACCGTGGGCAAAATCATACCGATGAGCAAACAGATGATGAGTCGAACCCCTCTCGGCTTGTGGCTGTGCCTTTCATTGGTAAGTTCGGGATGTACGAGCATGTTTGCTCCTACGTCTCAGCTTCCCGGTATTGCGCAGCAACGGCCCGTCAAAACACCATCTGCGGCGCGAGAAACATCTCAACCGCAGAACATTCCCAGCAGCGATCTCGTTCTGCCACGCGGATTCGAGGCGAATGTTCCCGCCCAGGATGGGGAAAATCAAAACGGTATCGAGTTGGGAAAACCGCAATCGTTTCCCGTCACGAACAATGGACCAGTGTCCGCTCAGAAACCGCTTCAAAACCAAGTGGTCAAAAAATCTGCTGGCCCAAAATCTTCACAAACTGGTGCTTCACAAACTGGCGAAGTCTGGAACCAACCACAGCAGAGTACATCCCGCCGACCGATTGAAATCTCTCACGCAGGTCGAGGGAATTATCGCGTGCTCATTCTGGGCAGCATCTACGGAAACGAACCAGAGAGCATCGAGCTTCTGGACGCAATAACAAGGGAATCGCAGGCGTATGCTCAGTCGCCATCGTATTCATTTGTCTTTATCAAAACACCGAACCCAGATGGCCTTGAGGAACACATTCGCACGAACCACAATGGTGTGGACCTCAATCGCAATTTCCCTTCCACTTGGTTCACTGCGACACCAAACCGATTAACAGGACCGCATCCAGCAAGTGAAATTGAAACTCAAAATTTGATGAAAGTCTTGCGAAGCTTTCAGCCTCATCGAGTGATTCACATCCGCAGCAGCATTGGGTTGCGACCACTCGTACTCGTGAATGATCAACTCCAGAATGCTGTTGAATCGATCCGCCGTCAAGATTCAATTGATGCTGGATCGTTTGCCGGAGAATACAAAGTCGGATCTATTGAGGAGTTCGTTTCACTTCGTGTTGACACGGAACTGATGACAATTCATTTGCCACCCAAAGGGTTTCAAAGAATGTCCGCCCAACAACTTTTTCAGTTAGCAACGGCAAACTTCGGGGCACAATCCCCCTCAGAACCACAAGAACACTTCGCCACTTCCCCTCCGGGCAACAGAAAATCGATTGCCGATCAGACAATCGAAAAAGAACATCCAGTCTTGCCTGACGGAAAAAAAGGTTACGTCGAATTCCTCCCACCGCCTCCGACTGGAGAGCCTTTCAACCGAGCCTCAAAGACAACGGTCCCTGGAACCAACGACCCAAAATACTACGAACTCCCGCCACCACCGAGTTCGTGAGAACGCGACTTGTTAGCCAGACACTTAAAGTGTCTGCAGAAACTCGCTGGACGTTTCGCCTCTTTCACGACCCTGCGATCAGCTGGATTCGTCGAGCAATCTCGAATTGGATTGCTGCACAGACAATCACCGTTGCGTAAATCAGCGGGCTGGCTTCGGCAAGATCGCCTTGATCGGCGGCAGAAATCAGGGTCATCGCACCAGCAACGAACGGCGCGAGGATCATTCCCAGGATCAGCATGACTCCAATCGCCAGCGGCAAGGCTCCCCATTTGGAAATCAACGAACACAGGACCGTCAAATGGCTGAGAACCAGAATTATTGAAATTCCAATAACCATTTTTAGTGTGTAAACAACTAGAAATCCTGTTCCAGATATCTTCAACAAGTATTCAGTGCCCAGCAAGGCGATGATTGTAGGGAGAACTGCAATCGAGCAGCCCAGAAGTTTTGAATAGGAAAGCTGTCCCACGGATTGAGGGAGCATCAGCAGTGTTGGCAGAGTGCCAAGTTTGCGTTCAGTATTAAAGAACAAAGACGCAAAGAGCAGCACCTCGATCGCAAGAACAACAAGCAGTGAATCCCTAGCAAATGCCTCTCCTGAAACCATTGTGACGCGGTGAATCTTCGATGAATAGTAGATGCAAAGAGAGATCCATAAAGGATAAAAAATGACCTTGGCAATCACCAGCAGTGGTCCGCCGGAGATGAAGTAAAAATCTTTCCAGGCCAGCGCCACTTTCCAGGGGCGAGACATCAGAGGAAACCACCTGCGACGCCGTGTCGAAATCGCCACACGTTGCGGCTCGACCGACTCTGGTGTCCAGACGACTTGGCGAAACCTCAACCAGGCGAGTAGAAAAAAGAAAACTCCTGCGACCAGAGAGTAGAGAACTTGCAAACCGAAAACGGCATAGGTTCCATTCGGCTCAAAAATTCTTGAGACCTGCTGGATCACTGATGTCTTTTCATGAAACGCATTGAGGCTTTCCAACGTCGCGCCAAGGCTTCCAGATAATGAGAGGTAACCAAAAGTGGCGAGTTGGCTAAAGAAATGATCGAGGGCAGGAACCATACCCATAACGACTAACGTTAGCAGCACCATCAAAGCGCCAGCCTCACTGGAACGTCTTGAAACGACAGAAGAGAGCAGTGCCAAGTTCGCAATCAAAAAGAGAAAAGCGGCCAGGGAAATGTATGTCGCAAAAATTTGCGTGATCGTAATACCGCCCAAAGTGATCGAAAGCAAAGCAAACGGAAATTGTGCCGCAAATATCAAGATCGCGGAAAGGACTCGATTCGTTGATTTCCCCAGCAAAATCGCGAGTGGCGAGATATTCGCCAACAGCAACAACCCGAGAGTCCCTTCTTCTTTTTCCTCAGTCACCGAGTTCGCAAAATGCCCCACGCCAGCAAGGCAGATCAGTGCGATCCCGAGGTGAGCCATCGACCGAAAAAAATCAAGGCCAGGCGTAATCGCATACGTTGATCGAAAATGAGCGATAAAAAGCAAGATCAGCAGTATCAGCACACTCAATAGTCGAGACCAATGCGCATGCGACTTCAACGCGTCGCCGCGTACCGAACGATTAAGTAATGTCAGTGTACCACGAATCATGCAGAGAACTGTCAAAATGTGAGATGGACAATACGACCGTATTGTTCCCGAACGTACGTAGCAATATAAAGATGTGTTGGAAGAAAATCTCTTTCGCCGAATTTCTTGTCCCACCTGTTACCAAACTCCTTGGGTGTATCCGCTCATTGTCGGTCAGCGATAAAGTCCCCTCCCCCCACAATCGATATGGAATTCAAAATAGGACATCGCTGTGGGGAGAGGGTTAGGGTGAGGGGAATAAGTAGCGGTTTCTTTGCCCATCACACTTTCCCTATCCCTCGAAATCGTCCATTTGCAGAGGAAAGCCCTCTTCGGGAGAGAGGGAAAGTCCAATAGAATTCAAGCCCACCATTTAATGGATGCACTCATCACCACCGCAATTCTCTGGTGAGATTGACACCGATGGCGATCCTTTCGACCATAGAGGCTTCAAGACGCTACCTGAGTGATTGCATAAGATGAAGTTGGAACACATTTCCCCCAGTCCCCTGCTCTGGCAAGATCGACTTTTACGGTCGATGCTGTGTCTGATATTCGTAATCGCTGTAAATACTGGTGTTCGAGCGGAGAATCCGTACGAATCAGAAATCAAGCCGCTACTGAAAACGAAGTGCTGGGCATGCCACGGGGCGCTCAAGCAAGAATCGAACTTGCGGCTCGACTCGAAAGAACTCATTCGAAAAGGCGGAGATTCCGAACCTGCAGCGATTCCCGGAGATGCGGCTGGTTCCCTGCTCATCGCACGCATCTCATCTAAGGATGAATACGAACGAATGCCACCGGAGGGTGAACCGCTCACAGCAAAACAGGTCGAGTTATTTCGCCGTTGGATCAACGCTGGAATGAAGTCCCCAGAGAACGAAGTGCCGCAAGAAGACCCAAAAGATCATTGGGCGTTTCAGCCGCTGAAGAAATATGCAAGCGAAGTGGCTGCAAAGAACAC
>JAJDEL010000066.1 GCA_029259835.1 Planctomicrobium sp.
TTTGTAAATCGGAGTATGAATGTTTCTTGCTCATGGTTCACCTCTCG
The DNA here is from genome assembly GCA_029259835.1 of Planctomicrobium sp. GTDB lineage: Bacteria > Planctomycetota > Planctomycetia > Planctomycetales > Planctomycetaceae > Thalassoglobus. The sequence continues at coordinate 48 of JAJDEL010000066.1, forward strand.
GTAGGAATGAAATTCACTCGGTGTTACTTTTCCTTGAAACCTTCAATGTCGAAACAAAAATTCATCACTATTAATGAGCGCCCAGGCAACTTCCCGAGCACCACCAGAATTCACACATAAGTCACCGACGACTGAATTTTCATCGTCAGAGGGACGTCGTGAAAGGATCGCGAGAAAAATTGCTTCAGACGGTTCTGAGTCCATCGAACTCCATGACTCGCGAACGATATTTTCGATGCCAGGTCCATTCCGTAACTTATTGCGCAGGTGATTGGAATTCAGTAGGTGTAACGATTGCGCTGCGGTAAGGCGGTTGTTGCGGTCTGACTCCAAACCTGTGTCGCGCGAGGGTCGTCCGAACATTTCCAGGAAGCTACTGGTAATGCTCCCGTCTGGAAGGGTGATCGCCCTCTGACCATCAGGCAAAAAAGTAAACGGCTCCGGAATAATGCTGGAGTAACTTTCCGGAACACCGGAGATTTGACAGATCGCGTCAATCAGGACTTCCGCGTCTAACCGTTTCACGGGATAAAAAGCAAAGTTTTCCGCTGCGCGAGGGTCTGTGCTGTTGGGAAGACAGGCGAGTTGGTACGTGTGCGAATTGAGAATCACTCGGTACAGATGCTTCACGTCATAGTTTGTGGAGATGAGTTGTTCAGAGAGATGCTTTAGCAAACTGGGATTCGTGGGTGGATGGTCAGGGCGAAAGTCGTCGACAGGCTCAACAATTCCGCGTCCCAGAAGCCAGAACCAAACGCGATTCGCGAGTGCTCTGGACAGTTGCGGTGTATTTTCATGTAACAACCAGTCTGCGAAGACCTCACGCGGGTCTTGATCAGGAGGGATGACAATTCCCGAGCCATCAGGAAAAGTTGCATGCAGACCCTCCAGATCGGTCTCCCCTCCTTTGCGACGGTCAAAGAACACGATTTCTTCTTTCCACTCGACTGTCGGCTTGAAACCGATTTGCGAGAAGAAAACGCTCATACCCTCCAGTTTTTTTGAAGGCCATGCGTCGGCGCGTTCACACATGAATGACAAGGCGACGGCTTTTGCAAGGACTTTGGGTTCTTGGCTTTGTGCAGACCTGAAAAAATTGGCCTGTGGTTTACGGAAATTGCTACCAGATGACGTCAGCATTTCGCGAACAAATTCATCGTACGGCATGTTGTTGTCGATGGATGTTCGAATCCAGCGGTGAAAAGCTTGCGCGGCGTTCGGCCACATCTTGATCGGGAACTCTGCTTTCACCCTTAAGATATCGCACCATTTCATCGCGAGGTAATCCGCGAACTCAGGTCGTTCGAGCACTTCGTCAATTAACTGCGCACGTTTTTGCGAATCGGCATCGTCGAGAAACCGCTTCGCTTCCTGCATTGTTGGGAGTGTTCCGAGAGTGTCGATGTAGACACGTCGCAGGAATACTTCATCCGAGCAAAGCTTAGCAGGCTGAATATTGAGTTCAGTCAATTTGTCAAAAACAAATGCGTCGATTTCATTCTGTGCGAAAACAGGCTGGTCACTGACAAAAAAGTTTTTCTTGAGAGAAGTTGACAACTCAAAGACTTCTCTCTTCTGCACAGCGTCTGATTCATTCAGTTTAGCGGCTAACCCTGTGTGTGATTCTCCTGAAGATTTGGTTTGCTTTAACGCTTCAGGAATCGACTGCTGATCAGTTGCAGTCATCGGCAAGAGGTCCTTGTGGTTCCCCCATAAAAACCAGCCACAAGCCAAAGCAAACAGAAAGGTGATGAATAACACTCCCCACACAAAGTGTGCTTCGGTATGATGCCTGTCGTGGTGTCGAGCACCTCTCGAGAGAGTTGTATCGATGTGAAATTCCGGAAAATTTTCCGATTGACCAGCCACAAGTCACCTCCTTCTAAATTGGCTGCCTTTCAATGAATCTGTGAAAACGCAACGCCTTCAATTTCAACAAGCAGATCCGATCGACAGACATCTGCTTGAGCATAAATCGTCGGCAGGGGACCAAATCGTCGTTCGCAAATCGCACGACATTTTTCGTAGTCTCCGGGGTGCTTGATATAAACTCTCACCTTCGCTAAATCACTCAATTCAGCCCCGACTCCGGAGAGTCCGTGGTGTTCAAAATTCTTGGCGCTAATGAGATTTTGAATGTTATCGATTGTTTGCTCGGTCTGTTTTTCAATATCACCGATATGAACAGATTCAGAATTGACAATGCTGGCTGTTCCAGAAATCCAAGTCGTCACGTAATCTCCTATGATCATTGTCATCGCGCGAGAAAACTTCGGACTCTTGGCGGAGAAGCTTTTTGCATAATCAAATGCTGAAGTTTGCAGTGGGTTTTCTAGTGGAAGTAGTCGGACATCATCACGTTCCGTTTGTAGAGTCATGGCGCAGAGGCTCAATTCACGTCCGACCATTCCGATGCCAGTACTCGCAGGGTAAATCGCCTTCCCCTCGCTGCCCACGGCCATTTGGCAGAGAGTCTGCTGCGCATCGAAGAAATCGGTCCGCGCTCGATTCATCTCTCTGTAGCGTTCGATGCCCTCTTCAGAGTCAGTGATTCCAC
>JAJDEL010000651.1 GCA_029259835.1 Planctomicrobium sp.
ACCGATTTAACTGGTGCTGATCCAACAAGACGGCTCACTGCAGTTGATCGTAGTGGTCTACGTCCACTATTAAACACGTTTGTTAGAGTTCCGAGAGTTGGACAGGCGGAAGAAGCAGGACTCAATGGATTTCGCGGTACAGTTGGAATTCCGACAACAGCGGGAGATTTCGAAGCGAGCGCTTTTGTCCTTGAAGAACATAATCAAACCATCAAGATCGTCCCCACTTTTAATCAGTTCAACTTTGCAACTCAAACACTCATTGGTGGAGTGACGCTCCTTGATGATGGACAAATTGTTGATGATGTCATGGTTATCTTCAGCGAAGAAATGACAACATCACTCACGACAAACTTCTACGGTCTGGAAGCGAACTGGGTGAATAATCCAGTCACGCCAAATGTAGGGTTGACCGTTAGACCGATTGCTGGCGTGCGATATCTGAATTTTAGAGAGCAACTCACGATTTCTGGATCTGATCAGCCCGATCCGATCAACAATCCTACTTTTTTTCTCAACCATCGAATCAACTCTCTTTCGCAAAATCACATCTTCGGACCACAAGTCGGCTTCCGAGCCGAAAGCCGGAGAAAGAACATGTCGCTGGGAACCGATTTAAAATTCCTGTTCGGGTTCAACCAAATTTCAAATCAAGTTGAAACAGCGCAGCTCTTTGATGCCGCAGAATTGCCGCAATCCGATACGGACGACAAAACTCGCTTCGCTCCAATTGTCGATTTTTCGGTTTATGGAAAATATCACGCGACTGAGAACATCAGTTTTTTAGTGGCTTACCAACTGATTGCCGGAAGTGGGTTTTCGCGAGCATATGATACAATCAACTACAATGCTCCCGCTGCGATCAACGACCCTCCTGAAATTACAACTCGCAACCAACTCTCCACGTTCTATGCCCATGGGCTGACATTGGGAATGGAAATCATCTTGCCATAATTTCTTTGTAAAATGGGCAACAGCTCGGCGATTTCCAAGCGACATGCTATCATCGGAGAAACGTTACCTCCCGATTTGTATAGTGATGTCTTATGGAAATCAGAGAGTTCGCAGAACTCATTCTTCTCTCTCCCGATTTGTCTACCAAGATTGAATCCACACACTCTTCTTTTACGGATTGCAGTCCAGGTGAGGCTCTTCGAGTCTCCGAGCCAAAGCGTAGTTCAGAACTGAGCTTTGCGCCTCCGCGTGCCGCACCGAAAATGCCAGCACCAGGGGCGCTGAACGATTCCAGGAAACGCGCGGTCGCTCACCACATCCTTGCCAATCATGAGCTTCAGGCACTTGAAGTCATGGCCTGGACTTTGCTTGCGTTTCCGGACGCCCCAACAGAATTCCGGTTGGGAGTCGCCCAAATCATGGGAGACGAACAGCGGCACACTCGCATGCACGCTGAACGTGCCGCAAAGCTTGGTATCCGTTTTGGAGAGCTGCCGGTCAATTGCTATATCTGGAAGAAAGCGATGGAGTTTGAAAATGTCCTCGATTACATTGCCGGGTTACCACTCGTCTTTGAAGGACGCAACCTGGATCACACCGTAGAACTGGAAACAGCGTTCTTAAATGTTGATGATCAAAGAAGCGCACGCATAATGCGCACCATTCATAACGATGAAATCGAGCACGTCCGCTTCGGACTCGAATGGCTGAGAAAATTGAAACCGGATGCGCTCAGCGACTGGGAAGCCTTCGAACAGCACCTACACTGGCCCTTGCGACCTGTCAAAGCACGCGGAGATGATTTTCAACGCGACGCACGTCGCGAGGCAGGGATGACAGACGATTTCATTGACCAAATCGAATCCGCCAAATACGAGCGAGAATAGTTAGCGTTTAATTTTTCCTTCATCAAATTCTCAAGATCAATTCTCGCCTGGAATCATTGATGATTCGTTTCGCTCTTGGAAACCTGTTCAGCCGACCGCTAAGAACGGTGCTTTCTGTTCTGGGATTGGCGGTTGCAATTAGCGGGATGGTGGGTCTGTTTTCAATCGCTGGCGGAATCGACAAAGTCGTTTCCAATACATTCGAACAAATCCCTGGGCTACTGGTGCAACAGCAGGGCGCACCGATTCCACTCTTCTCAACATTGCCTGCGAACTGGCGAACGGAACTGGAAGCGATTCCCGGTGTCGGTGTCGTCGATCCGGAAGTATTTTGCCGCGTGAATCAACTCGACGGAAAGATCATCATCAACCCGCCTAGATTTGCAATTGGCATGGACGTCAATGCACGACTCGAATTGAAACGCAGTCTCTACCGAGAAAATCTCGTCGATGGTCGCTTCTTTCTACCAGCCGATGTTGAAACCAATCACTGTCTGGTCAGTCGTGAAATCTCGACGAGTATCAGCAAAGGTGTCGGAGATGAGATCGACGTCAATGGTACGCATTTTGAGATCGTCGGGATTTACGAAACCGGGTCCATGATGCTCGATGTCAATATCCTGATGGATATCAGCACTTGCCGCCGCCTGGGAAGAATTGATATCAACACGGTCGGTTGTTTTTATGTTGAAACAGATGATTCCGTCGATAGCAAGACGCTTCAGAAAAGTATCGAAGATCATTTTCGAGGACGTGATTTACAAAGCTGGCAACCCAGGCCTCAGTTCAGCGGAACTGGAAACGCGATTGCGAATTTCGCGCGACGCTTGGATAAAACAATCAAAGCCCCTTCAATAAACTCCCAACCAGGTGGCAACCAAGCTGATGAAGGTCGTTCGGACGAAGTCAGTTCTACGGTCAGTGCGCAATCGGATCGTTCGCCTATAGAAGTCCGCTCTGCTGACGACTGGGGGAAGCGGATTGCTGAGTTCAGTCAAGATCTCAATATCTTTCTGACTTTAATGACAGCAATCGGAGTTTCCATCGCGACATTGAGCATCGTCAACACGATGCTGATGAGCGTGACCGAACGAACAACCGAATTTGGAATCCTGCGAGCCAATGGCTGGTCCCAATCGGAAATCATTCGGCTGATGACACTCGAAAGCAGCCTGATTGGGCTCTCCGGCGGACTCATCGGCGTAAGTGTCGGTTGGTTCGCGACCGTTCTTATCAACTGGGTTTGGCCGGGGCGTTTACAGCTTCATGCTGGCTTCACTCTCCTTCTGTTCAGCTTAGTTTTCAGTATCGCTCTGGGACTTGTCGGAGGATTGTACCCTGCCTGGAGAGCATCTCGCTTGTCGCCAATGGAGTCGATTCGCCGTGGTTAAGAGCGATGAAGTCAACAACCCATTGATCGAAGTCAAAGACCTCACTAAGTCTTATCGCAGAGCGAATTTCGAAACGCTCGTACTTCGCGGGATCAGTTGCGAAGTCTCCGAAGGTTCGTTTGCTTTTGTCGTCGGACCCTCCGGTAGCGGCAAAAGTACGTTGCTCTATCTTCTCGGAGGCCTCGACAATCCGACATCCGGCAACATTTCCATCGCTGGTCAACAACTAACGGAAATGTCCGCCTCAGAACTCGATACGCTGCGGCGGACAAAGATTGGTTTCATCTTCCAGAGTTTCAACCTCCTCCGCACAATGAACTGCATCGACAACGTACTCGCTCCGTTCATCCCGACCGGACAGGCAGCAGCCAAACGAGAAGAAGCCGAAGCCTTGCTGGCGCGAGTCGGTCTGGGAGACCGCATGCACCACCGGCCGAGCGAACTCTCCGGCGGCGAACAACAGCGCGTCGCAATTGCCCGCGCGATCCTTAAGAAACCGAAAGTCATACTCGCCGATGAACCAACAGGAGAACTCGACACGGAGACCGGTCGCCGCGTCTTCGAAATCCTACGAGACCTAAACAAAACCGAAGGCACTACCATCATCACCGTCACCCACGACGAACGCTATATCAACTCTAACGATAAGGTTTTGCGGATGCAGGATGGGCAGTTTTTGACGAAGTGACTTCTTCACTCTTCCAGATGCATTGTTATCGACCACAGCTAGCACTATTCCACCGGATCTATCGTCATACAGCCGCAACACCAATTGTCTTCAATTCGGCACTCAGGGATGAATTTGTGGAGTTGAATCGCGACATCAATGTCAATCGGAGCACCGTAAAAGTGGAGGTTTTTCAGGTTCGACAATCGCCGCAGATGCATCAAACCGGAATTGGTAATGACTGTACTGTTCAAAGAAAGGATTTCGAGTGAATCTATTTTCCCGAGAGAGATCAATGCTTCGTCATTGATTGCCCAGCCGTCCAGGTAAATCGCATTCAGGTGAGGCAATCGTATCAATTCTTTGAGTGTGTCTACTCGAAATCGCAGTGGTTCCACTTGATCTCCAAAAAATCCGCCTCCATAGTCATTGACCAGCATTCGACCATCCAGACCGAGACGCTCTAGTGAAGGGATTTGAGAAAGAATCTCCAATGTCCGATCATTCACCATTCTACGCGGGAGTGTCAATTCCTTCAAATTTGCCATGCGCGTGAGGCAATTCAATCCACTCGGAGTGAGACGATTTCCTTTGTTGCTGGCTAATTCTATCTTCGTCAACTGAGGGCAATGACTCAGCGCCTCGAGGACTTGGTCGTCAACCACATATGGGTAAACGGTCCGAAGGGAAGGAGCCTTCGCGAGACTTCTGATGCCGATGCGGTCCACCGGGACATCAGGCTTCCATGGTGCATTGAGAGTGAGTTTTTCAAGGTTTGGTAACGCCGAGAGATGTTTCAATTCGGATGTGTCACTCCAACCCCGAGTCAGTGTGACCTCCAGATGCCCGGTTTGACTGAGATGCCGGATGTGTTTTAGATCATCGTCTCGAATTTTCGAGTACAAGTTACGCGGAAGTTTCTTTAACACTTTCAGTTGCTTCATAAATGGAAATGCTTCGTGAGGAATTCGTAGCCCTAAAATTTCTCGCAGTGGCATTTGTCTTAAAGACTTCACCGTCTCTTCATTGAGTGTGATATGGTGGTGGTCTCTCAGATAGAGAACATTGAGTTCTCTTAGTTTTATCAGGTGACTCAAGTTCGGTAATGCATCCGATGTGATGGCAGTTTGCATTAAATTGAGTTTTCTTAAACTCGGAACGCGCATCAACCATTTTGTGCAGGCATCTGTAAGACGGTAGTTGGAACTCAAGTCGAGAGTTTTAAGATTTCGAAGGCCGACCAAATGTTTCAGTCCGTCATCCGTGAAGTTGTCTCCTTTGTAGACCTGGATGGCGCGAAGATTGAGGATTTCCAGATGCGGCAACTGACGTAGGATCGAGAGGTCATCATCTGTCAGTGGTAAGGATTTCAAATTGAGCCAGACAACCTGCCCGTACTCATTCAACCTCCATTGTCCGCCGAGATCTTCAAGTACATTCAATGTACTCACCGACGTCGGAATCGTTTCCAGCGCACTGCTATGAGTTGTCTCAACAATCAAAAAAGCCCCGACGCAAAGAGGGATGGCGACGACGACTAAGGTCAAAAATCGGGAACGATTGTGCATGCCATGATGGTACTCATAACATCAAATTGACGCGAACGAATTCCGCAATGAAGACGAGAAATAGATTACCCCCCCCCGGTCTGCACTCCCAAAATTCTCTCGCGTCGACTGTGAGAATGAATACGAATTGATTAAGCTCAGCTCGTCGATCTACAAAATTCCAGAGATTGCAATCACTATTCCAGATTCCTCACATCACTTGCCTAAAGAGAGCGTGACATGGTGCAGCGATCCTTACTTGCTTTGAGTTTTCTTGTGCTGATCTTGTTGACTTCGACAGTCTCTGCCGAGGATGTGCTTGAATTGAAGACAGGCGCGAAACCGAAAGGGAAGATTGTTTCGAGTCAGGGGGATTCGATTACGATTGAAATTCAGGTCGGTTCCCGAACATTCAAACGGAAGTATTCGAAAGAGAAAATTGCTGCCATTGTTGTGAACGGAAAACGGAAAACGCTGGCCGAATTCGAATCTGCTTCCGGAAGATCAAGTTCAAATCGAACACCAGCTGAAGTGCAAAGACTGATCGACACAATCGGCAAAACGCCGCCGGACTGGTACGACTCGACTCCATTGAATTATCCGAAAACGCTCGATCTCTCCTGGCCTCAACCACCACCGACAAAGAAGTGGGAGAGTTCCAAAAACATGGGGCAATACATCTGGTCTCGTGTTAATGAAAATCCCGGGAAGTGGAGAGAAGGGGTCAAGCTATTGCACCATGTCATGCTTGTGAACAAAGACGACCGTCAGGTTCTTGGTCGATCAATGAGAGCTTTAGGAAGGATGTACCACAACTTGCATCAGGATTACGCGCGGGCAGCGTTTTGGTATCAACAGGCTGGAATTGATAAAGGCACCTCGACGGACTACCAAGCCGGAATCAATCTCGCGAATTGCTACTTCCAACTGGGCAGTAAATCAATGAGCCTGGCGCACATGAAGCGAATGAAACGCCGCCCGTACTCGGCGATCAAATTACTCGGCGACATGGGGGAAACCGACGAAGCCATTCGGCTGGCGGATACGTTCGCCAAAAATTCGTCGTCGAGTCGGGGGAAAACACTTTCCTATTTATACGGAGGAGAAGCATGCCGATTGGCAGGTCGGCTTGATGCTGCCAAGAGATATTTCAGAAAAGTTATCAACGTTGCTGAAAACGCAAAAGAGAAAAGTGAGAGGTTGAATCTTGACGCCAATCGTGCGAAAGCCAACCTGGCTGCGATTGAGTTTCTGAGTATCAAACCTGCCAACGTTAAAAACGGGACATATACAGCAAGCAGTCTCGGCTATGAAGCGCAAGTACACATCGAAGTCGTCGTTAATAAAGGGAAGATTGTTTCTGTTAAGGTCACCAAGCACAAAGAGAAGCAGTTTTATTCATCACTAAAAGACACGACAAGAAACATTGTTGACCAGCAAAGTGTTCAAACAGTGGACACAACAAGCGGGGCGACAATCACTTCCGAAGCAATCATCCGAGCAACAGCCCAAGCGCTCTCAACTGGGCTGAACTGAAAACGCAGAACGAAGGTTCCACATGCGACTCGACTGGTTCCTGCCTGTCATTCGGCGTCCCAAGGGGGAGACCGCGCAGCGCCGCAGAGGCGTTCTGTATCGAATCAGCCAACGGTTACTGCCAGAGTCGTTCTTTTCAAACTGGACGACGAAGCAACGCGGATGGGGACGAGCATTACTTCGAAAGCTCGGGCTTTCGTGGGTCTCCTCTCCGGCTCGAAG
>JAJDEL010000652.1 GCA_029259835.1 Planctomicrobium sp.
CCATCGGTTTGGACTCCATGAGATCGTTTCTCGCATCCTCGATAGCCAGCAATTGATCTTGCGTTTCGACAAATGGAAACGATGCGCCAAACTCCTGCTGCCACTTTGAGTCAGGTGGGCAGGAAAGTCCTACCTGCATCGCTCTTTGAGCTTGCAACTTCAGCATGTCCGAAGCCATGTCCGCCACGGCATCTGAGACTTGTTTCTTCTTCTTCGCCCAGGTTTTGCCACCAATTCTTGAAAGTCGAGGACTGGACTTCGTGGCTCCGACGTATTTTTGAACAAGATGAATCAACGTCACCGGCACGAAAATTCGCACACTATCATGAAATTCGACGATCAGATGTTCTTCTTTTTCGTCGTCTTCACCGACCAACTCCATCCCCAGATAGCGACCGATTCCATGGGAGAGGTGAACAATTAAATCTCCCTCATTGAGTTCCAGGAAGCTGTCGATGGCCCGACTCGCAAGACGACGACTCTTTGAACGCGCAGCTTTTCGTACATGAACGCGGTTGAACATTTCGTTGTCGCCGAGGACAACGATGTTCGCAGAAACGAGACGATAGCCGCTTGTGACTGCTCCCAGGCAAAGCGTCACACGCTCTGCAAAAACGGCATCCTCCTCTGTGATCAACTCGCTGAGTCTTTCTCGTTCTCCTTCATTGTGACAAGCAATCAAGACCTGTTCTTCCTGACCGACAATCGTTGCGAGTTCCTGAATGACTTCGCTTTTCGGACCGGTGAATCGTTCTGTTGATTCGACTTGTAAATGGCAGGTTGTCTCGAAGCTCCCTTCCGCGAGAGCCGCAATTGAAACCGTCGGATGCTGAGTGCATTTCTTAATCGTCGCATCGACGCTAAACAGACCACGCGGGTTTTCCAGCCGTTGCAGGTACTTCTTACCTTCATCAACAAGGTCTGTCAGTTCTGAAAGAGTGATCCAACTTTCACTCGGCAGCGAATCGAGAAAGTTCGCGTTGCCCAGGGAACTCGCACTCGTTTCATCGGCAGGGGCAACCGCGACGAGTTGAACTACCTTACGGTCTTCCACTTTGCGTTGTGTTTCGACATCGAACAGGCGCAGTGAATCGATTTCGTCTCCGAAGAGTTCCATCCTGATTGGGTCTTCAGCCTCTGGAGAGTAAATATCAATGATGCCACCATGGACCGAAAATTCTCCAGGCATTTCAATTGCCGGGACGCGTTCAAACCCACGCTGAACCAACCATTGCAGCAGTTCTTCAGAGTTGATTTCGTCACCGATTTTCAGACACCGCGTCCCGGCGTTTCTTTCGTCTTTTGTCGGGACAGGTTGCAGCAGAGCAGGGAGTGCTGCCAGAAGAATTTGTGGACAGTCCTTCGATTCGATGCGCTGCAGCACTCGCAATCGCGCACCAAAGATCGCGTCGGAAACGGAGTGTTCTTTCGGCAGAGCCTCCCAGGCTGGGAAGACAACCGGCGGTTCTTCAACCAGCGAAGCAAGGTCGACCGCAAAGTCTTCCACTTCACTGATGCGGGGAAGAACGATCAGCGTCGGTCCGGGAGCCTCTTTCGCGATTGCTGCCGCAGCCAGCGCGCAGCTTGACCCCCACGCACCATCAATCGTCCCGCTGTTTCCCTGCTGCATCGCAGCCACAACTGCCCGAAACGATTTGACACTGCGCAACGTGTCAACCAAATCCGGTAACTCCCGGATCAACGTCTTTGAGCCGGACATAAGTGGAGAGACTGTATCAACGCCAGCTGGAGGAGTCCACGAATCTTGGGTTGGAACGCTGACTGTTTGTCAGATTATGTGGATGGAAGAAAGCGAGAAGTCTGCGGTAGTTTGGTGAGGTGCGCGAGACTTGAAATTTCTTGGTCCCCGGACTGAATGTCAAAGATGGCTCAGCTGCCGTCGATGAAACACTGGAAAGCAAACGTTGGAGCATCTCATGCTTGAAGCCCCCGTTCACTTAAAAGTGTGGTTGGTCCACTCTGTGGCCTGCGATCATCACGGGGTGAGGAGCCTACAGTGCCTAGCTGATTGCAAACTCCGACCATGAAACCATATAAATATATGATGTACAAGTGCCTAGTTGGGCAGGTGGCTGGTCAGTCGACGCCAATAAATTTTATAACTAAAACCCACACGTTACTGTTCGAATTTGTTGGTAATCAATTTCTTCCTCGAAGAGGAGATTCACATGAGACGTGTCGTACAGTTTACCTTGTTGTCTGTGTTTCTTTGTTCACCGAATCTTTCTGCACAAGACATTCAACCAGCCTTGGATACTTTTAATGAAACGATGGGCACCGCAAAACTGGATGTCATCAAGGGATATCGCAATTTACTTCAAGAGGCCTTGGAAAAAAGTGAGCAGGCTAGAGCCAATAACTTGCGAAAGTTTCTCGATGATTTTGAATCTGAAGGTGCATTACGACTCTCTTCCGGTTCAAAACCTTTCATGCTGAAATACTTGAAGGCGAGGCAAGATGCATCAGTATTACTTAAAAGTGAGTTTGCCAAGGCCACAAAAATAGCCAACGAACAGAACGATTTTTCCACATCCGACGACCTGACGCGGCGACTCGCCGAGTTGCGTCTAGGAGGAGAAACGATTTCTTATAAGGTCCCAAGAGGGAATTCGCACGTCCTCCATTCCGGCTGGGTTTTATCCAGCAAGTACCCCAACACTGACTATTGGCGACTCCTGTCGACGTGGGAAGAAGTGTCAGGGCTATCTAATCCTTCATGGGTTTCCATTCGACCGGTTCACTGGCCAAACAGATATGTGGATCATTTTGGGTATCGTGTTCGAGTCGTGAAATATCTTGATGACAATGCTTGGAAAAAGCACGCGACGTGGCTTAGGAAGCCCGCTCTCAATAAGTCGCGAACTGGAATATCATTTCAATCCGCCTCTCACACGGATCGTTTTATGAGGGTCCGTGACAATGGAGAGATTTGGCTAGATAAATTCGAAAACACGACGAAGTTTCGAATTCAGGCGACGTTCTTTCCTAAAGATGGGCTGTTCTTTAAATGATGTTGTTCTGCCAGAACGAGTTTCTGCAATGAAGGTCGGATTTTGTCTGGCTGGCAAAATTTTACAAATACTGATTCACCAGATTCTCCAGCCATTCTTGGCGACCGGACGTGTTTGCGTCGGCTTCGCCTTTTTCGAGCATGTAGGTTTCGAGGTCAGCGAATGATGTGGAACCGGATTCGATTTTTGCGCCGATACCATCGTCGAAGCTGGCGTAGCGGTCTTTGACGAAACCATCGAGAACACCGTCTGCTCGAATCGCGGCGGCGATTTTCGCGCCGCGGGCGAATGTGTCCATGCCGCCGATGTGTGCGTGAAACAGGTCGATTGGCTCGAAGCTTTCGCGGCGGACCTTGGCATCGAAGTTTGTCCCGCCTGCACCGAGACCACCTTGCTCTAGGAGAACCATCATGATTTGAGTTGTCGTGTAAATGTCGGTCGGGAACTGATCGGTATCCCAGCCGAGGAGCAAGTCGCCGGTGTTCGCATCGATCGAACCGAGGGCATCATGGATGCGGGCGTACTCGAGTTCGTGCATCATCGTATGGCCCGCCAACGTTGCATGGTTCGTTTCGATGTTCAGTTTCACAATCCCATCGAGACCATTGCGTCCGATGAAGTTCAGGCAGGCGGCGGCATCGAAATCGTATTGATGCTTCGTTGGTTCTTTTGGTTTCGGTTCGAAGAGAAACTGACCATCGAATCCGATGGACTTCGCATGGTCGTGGGCCATGTGCATGAACTTGGCAAGGTGGTCGAGTTCACGATTCATGTCGGTGTTGTAGAGGTTCATGTAACCTTCACGACCACCCCAGAAAACGTAGTTCTCGCCGCCGAGTGCGTGCGTCACTTCAATCGCCTTCTTCACTTGAGAAGCGGCGTAAGCGTAGACGTCGGCATTACAACTTGTCGCCGCTCCATGAAGGTAACGCGGATGGCTGAACAGATTCGCCGTTCCCCAGAGAAGCTTGATACCGGTCTCTGTCTGCTTCTCCTTCAACTTGGCGGCGATTTGATCGAAGATCGCATTCGATTCTTTCAGGCTGGCACCTTCCGGAGAAACGTCACGGTCATGGAAGCAATAATACGGGGAGCCGAGTTTTGAGATGAATTCGAAGGCGACGTCAACTCGCTTCAATGCGTTTTCAACCGAATCAGTTCCATCATCCCAGGGACGCTGCAAAGTCGGCGCGCCGAACGGGTCGCTGCCAGTTCCACGGAAGGTGTGCCAGTAACAGATGCTGAACCGGAACAAGTCCTTCATCGTCTGGCCTTCGATGATTTCGTCCGGATTGTAATGCTTGAACGCCAACGGGTTCTTACTGTCTGGACCTTCAAATTTGATCTCAGGGACGTCGGAAAAGAACTCAGCCATCGGAGGTGTCTCTTTAGGAATTTTTTTGAAATAGGAGTCGCGTTCTGCTTCGTGGAGTTTCACGTTTTCAGGAGAAACTTATTTTCTAAAGGAACACGGTCGAGCGATCCACTATAGAGAATTCTTAGATGTCGGGAAACGGTGCGAAGACTTGGGAACTTGAAGGTCGCTTAGCCTGCATGATTTCAAACCAAAAACGACCGCATTGTTGAGAGATTCTGCGCAAACACAGTTTCGCGGCGAGCGAGGCAAAGACTATTCGCCGACACTCAAACTCTTGGTGTTCCGCGTCTTATCACCAGAATTCTGTTCGTAGATACCGCATCCCTTTCATGAGTGCCAAAACTCCGAGCGTGTTCCAGCCTCGACCGACACGACCGAACCTGATCATGCCAGACTTGAGTCTGTCGTCACCGTTCTCGAGTTGACAGTGGATGATCACCGAGCTTTGTGTTTCATCAGGAGCCTTTATCGTGGCGGAACCCGTCACTACCGGACACTTCGTCCGGTTCGAGAGTAAGCACAGCACCCGGTTTTGAAAGACCGAGACACAAACCTGAATTCCCGCTGAGTACCATCGTTATGGGTGAAGAAAGATCCGAGTTTCTCACTAACGTTTTATGGGTTCCTGAAGGTTTCTTCTTTGTCATTATTAACCTCACCCTTGCCGAGACCGTCATTCTTCGAGGGTTGTCGACAAGATCAAGAAACCCTATAAACCCCGGCATGCGGTTGTGGCGGAATTGGCAGACGCGCAAGATTCAGGTTCTTGTGTCCAATAGGACGTGGAGGTTCGAATCCTCTCAACCGCACTCGTTTTGAGGC
>JAJDEL010000653.1 GCA_029259835.1 Planctomicrobium sp.
GTACGAGACAGCCTGGTAGTTTAGAATATCAAGACCGCGGGCTAGACACTCACAGCGAGGGTCAGTGAAGGAGATTTTGAACTCGTTTAGGAATCATCCAGAATAACACGTTGCATCATCCGGATCTCGGACCATTCGAACCAGTTGTCTTTCAACCAGAATTCTTTTCCCGGTTCGTTGTCCGTGAAGACGAAGAGGTTGCAGCGTTTGATGCCAGTGGATTTCAAACTATCGAGGCAAGCTGCAACGAGTTGGCGTCCGATTCCTTGACTTCGAAATTCTGGAATGATTGAGAGGTGATGTAAATAGCCCCGCCGACCATCATGTCCACACAGAACGGCCCCGATGATGCGATCATTCGTTACAGCAACGTAGCTCAGTTCTGGATTGCGGGTTAGGTAACTCGTTAGCCCAGTGGGCGTGTCGGTGTCTGTGAGCATCACGCCATCGGTCGCATCCCAGAGCTGGATGACCTCCTCGAAATGCTCAGGAGCCATGGGGGCGATGGTCACGTTTGCTGGAATTGTTTTCGCCACAGCCTTATGCCAACAATTCTTCAATCGGATCGACGTCTGGTTCGGCGAGTCGGATCGGGCGACCGATCGAAGACATATTTTGATTTGTATGATCGATGCCCATTGCGCCCATGACTGTAGCAATCAATCGATTTTCAGCGACCGGATTTTCGGTGACTTCCATCCCAGCTGCGTCGGTTGCGCCGTAAACCTGACCCCCTTTTATTCCACCGCCTGCTAGAACTGTACTCCAGGCGTTCGGGAAATGGTCTCGACCGGTTTGTGGGTTGATGACTGGCGTTCTTCCGAATTCCCCCATCCAGACGATTGTGGTTGACTCAAGGAGTCCTCGGTCTTTCAAGTCCTTCATCAACATCGCCCAGGCAGGGTCGAGAGTGTCGCAGAGAGCTTTGACTGCGGTGAAGTTTTCCTGATGTGTATCCCAACCGATTTGTGCTTCGCCATTTGGACCGCCCAGAGCGACTTCGACAAACGGAACGCCGCGTTCAACAAGACGCCGGGCGAGCAGGCAGCCTTGACCGAATCGATTTTTGCCGTATGCATCGCGAAGTTCGGCAGGTTCATCCTCGAGATTGAATGCGGACATCGCGCTGGAGTTCATCATCCGCACGGCTTGATCATACGCAGATTTGTGGCTGTCCGTCGGTAAGCCAGGGCGATCTTTAGCAAAACGGTTCTCAACAAAATTCAGCAACTCCAAACGCGACTTCGCTTGTTTTTCGCTGACGGTTTCCGGCAGTCGTGTGTTGCTGACTTCAAGTGGGACGCCGTACTCAGGGGGGTCGTCGCCACCGGCACGACCGGGATTATTTCCACCGACAAGTAGCGGTGCTTGTTGGGGGCCCAAAAACCCTGGGCCGAATGCGGCTGGGTTCAGGATATTGTTTGCCAGGATGCTGATGTAATTCGGAACACCAGCCTGATTGTTGGGGTATTCGTGTCCGAGAAGCGAACCGAGCGTCGGATACTGAAGCGGTCCGGCAGGTGAGTAACCGGTGCGAAGATGGTAAGAGGCTCGACCGTGGTCTCCTTCTTTAGTTTTCATAGACCGAATGATTGCCATGTGCTCCATCATCTGGGCAACTTGAGGCAAATGTTCGGCGATTTGTATGCCGGGGACCGAAGTTTGAATCGCCTCGAACTCGCCACCATTTTCATGTTCGGGTTTCGGGTCGAAAGTGTCGAGCTGACTTGCTCCACCAGGCATCCACAGCAGGATGCATGACTTCGACTTCTCAAGCTTTCCATCGCTCTGCCCTGCCAGCAGGGGAAGCCAGCCAGAAAGAGAAGTCGCCGAAAACCCGGCTGCCATCAGTTTGAGAAAATCTCGACGTTCGTGCTGGAACATAGGAGGCTCGGAAAGTTTGGAGAGCAAAGTCAAAGAGGTGGACAATCACCGCGATGTTCTACAGGATACGAATTTTGACGGTAATTCGCGAAAGAAAATGTTGATTCTACGCAATTTTTCCTAACTCTCACTCTCGATTCTGCTCTCGGAATTACTCGTAAGCAACGGCTCTGAAACGTGTTGAGTCTCAATGTTTTTGAGGGAGTCGCGGCGTCATTTCTGAATCGAAACGGTCATCAATTTCATATGTACGCCTAACACTTTGCTTGCAAGATTCATTCTCGCACACCGTCGAGTTTGCTCAGCGATTTGAATAGACTACCGCCTCGAACCCTATTTTTTCAGCGAGTAAAACTTTGATATCGAACCGAAACGCCTGTTCATTCTGCTTTGCGCTAGTCGTTGCAAGCCTGTTCTCAGCGAAGTCTGTGCCAGCGCGTCAGCCGAATATCATTGTTTTGCTGGCTGACGACCTTGGTTACGGCGAACTCGGTTGTCAGGGAAACCTGCAAATTCCAACGCCGTACATTGATTCAATCGCGAAAGCTGGCATTCGCTTCACACAAGGATATGTGACTGGTCCGAATTGTAGTCCGTCGCGGGCAGGGTTTCTGACTGGGAAAATTCCGACGCGATTCGGGTACGAATTCAATCCGATTGGCGCGAGGAATGAAGAGCCGGGAATCGGTTTGCCACCGAAGGAAATCACGATTGCGGAGGTGCTTCACGATGTCGGCTACACGACGGCATTGATCGGGAAATGGCATCAAGGGGGCGCGGCGGCGTATCACCCGCATCGCCACGGATTTGACGAATTCTTCGGCTTCACGCATGAGGGGCATTACTTCGTCCCGCCGCCGTACCGTGGAGTGACAACAATGCTTCGCCGGAAATCATTACCTGGGAATCAACAGGGTCGGTTCCTCAGCGACAAATTGATTTACACGACTCATATGAAGAGCAATGAGCCAGACTACGATGCCAACAACCCGATCATTCGAGGAGGACAACCGGTTGAGGAAAATGAACACCTGACGGACGCCTTCACTCGGGAAGCGGTTGACTTCATTGATCGTCACGCGGACAAACCTTTCTTTTTGTATCTCGCTTACAACGCCGTTCACAGCCCTCTGCAAGGTGCTGATCGATACATGAAGAAGTTCGAGACAATCGAAGACGTCCACCGCCGAATTTTCGCCGCAATGCTTTCCAACCTCGACGACAGCGTTGGCGGTGTACTCAACAAGGTTCAGGAGAAGGACTTGGAGAAAGAGACGATCATCTTTTTCCTGAGTGATAATGGTGGTCCGACTCGGGAACTGACGTCGAGTAATCTCCCTCTCCGTGGTGAGAAAGGGCAGATGTACGAAGGCGCGCTCCGCATCCCGTTTATGGTGCAGTGGGAAGATCAATTGCCGCGTGAAACCGTATACGACAAACCTGTCAGTAGTATGGACATTTTCGCAACGGCCGCGAAACTCGCAGGCGGAAAAATTCAACACAAGATTGATGGTGTCGACCTGCTGCCATATCTCTCAGGCGATGATGATTCGAGTCCTCATGAAGAACTCTTCTGGAGACAGGGATTTCGTTCAGCACTTCGATACCAAAACTGGAAGCTGGTCAATATGCGTCGGGGTCTAAAACGGTCGAAGTGGGAGTTGTACAATCTCGATCACGATCTTGCGGAAGAAAACGATCTCGCAACCAAACATCCAGAAAAAGTTCAAGAGTTGATCCAGCGTTGGGAAGAGTTGAATACACAAATGATAGATCCGTTGTTCTGAACAACGATAGAGCAAAATAATTTAGCGATTGCGGTAGATCGGGACAGGTCTATGAATTTCAGGTACCAATGAAGATTTGTCACAGAGTACACCGAGAGCAGAGAGGAAATCGAGTAATGAGGTCATTGGGTTGTTGAGAGAAAAGCAGAGATCCTTGCAATTCAGAGACATGTTCTTTTCCCTCTCTGTGTTCTCCGAGACCTCTGTGGCTATTTTTCTTTCACGACCTCACACACAAACGCTTTCAGTTTTAGCACGACTCTCACTGTTGAGTTGTTACACTGACTCGATTCACTCAAAACACATTGGCGAAGCTGAGCGATGACTGACCAACTAATTCAAAATTCAAAATCAACCGCTGGTCGTTGGACGGTCGCGGCGATGTTTGGATTCGCCCTCACAATGATTGCCTTACTGTTTCTATACTGGCATTTTTACACGGCACCGTTTCGGTCTTTGCAGTATGCGATTAACACGCGGTTTCCCAACTCCGCTCCTCGCGTCGTCGGTGGTCAGCACAAGAGCCATAAAGAGGGATTGCCCAATATTTTGCGGCTTGTTGTTTACATCCCACAGGAAGACTTTGATCCGGAAAACAATCCGGAAAAAAGCGAAGCAAGATCGCTGGAACTCGCCGAGATGGCATTCGAACACCAGGACGAAGACGCGTACGACGAGATGGAAATCATCCTCCTGGAAATCGGTCCAGCTGAGACGAGAAAACATTGGAAGGCTTCAAAGACGATTGAAGAATGGAAGCAGCTTCTTTGATGATTCGGTTTGCTGGCGAATTTCGTGGCGGTCACCACGGAGGCACAGAGAAGAAAAGCGACGTAGAGTGAGTGCAGCCTGATGAAAGGTGGGTTGCGTAAACGAACAAGGTTACGACGCAAACGGTGCGATACTTTCACTCTGCCTGGCAAAATTGACCAACTCTGAGGTGCGTGTGCTTCACTCACAGCACGGGACTCGCAATTGTATTCGTCCACCGGAAGATTTATGTTCAATGTCGCTTCGGAGCCGCATTTCTGTCTATCACTGAGTTAGTCGTCCCTGAAAAAGTCGGGGTTGGAACGTTGGTTTTGAGATGGGTGGGTTGAGGGGAGGCCGTTTGTTCTTGGTGAGTGCTGTTGGTGATCTTACGTTGCCAGAATGGGGTTCGGCAAACTCTTTTTCATCCAGAGAG
>JAJDEL010000654.1 GCA_029259835.1 Planctomicrobium sp.
GACTGATCTCCTCAATCCGCAGCCAGGCGAGACAATTCTCGATTTATGTGCCGCCCCAGGTGGCAAATCGACTCACATCGCCGAGCGATTAGGGAGTCAGGGGAAAGTGGTCGCTTGCGATACTGCGAAGAATCGCATCCGCATCATCAACGAAAATGCAGGTCGTCTGGCACTGTCGATTGTCGAAACGCATCTTATTGATGAAAACGGCAGCAACGTCCCTGACGAAACATACGATGCAGCAATTGTTGATGTTCCTTGTTCGAACACGGGCGTCCTCGGTAAACGCCCGGAAGCCCGTTGGCGGCTGATGCCGATCAGTTTTCGCGAATTGGTGCCGCTGCAACTTCGCCTTCTGAAACAAACGCTTGGTCGCGTCCGCCCCGGTGGTCGCGTTCTCTATTCGACATGCAGTATCGACCCCGAGGAAAATCGCGGCGTTGTTGATGCCGTGTTAGCAAAGCGGGACGACTTTCGACTCGCCGAAGAACGTCTACACGTCCCCGGCGAACCCGCAGATGGTGGGTATCAAGCATTATTGATTCGTTCCGAGGACGTTGATTCGTCGAGCGTTTAGCGTTGACCCATTTAGCCGCTCACTTCAAGTGAGCGAAGTCTCGCAGCAGACTTTATGCAAGTTCACAGCTTTGATATTCTACAAGAAAAAGTAATTCTCAAGCGGTCAGATTCGTCGCAAAATTAGCGGAGTGAAAACAAGATGAGTGCAGGCAATCCATTCGATGCGGAAACAACACTGTCGACGAAAGCTGGGGATTTCAAAATCTACCAGTTGCAAAAAGTCGTCGATGCCGGTTTGGGTGACATTTCCAAACTGCCCTATTCGATTCGAGTGTTGCTCGAAGCGGCCCTTCGCAACTGCGATGGTTTCGCGATCACCGAAGACGACATCAAAAATATCGCTGCCTGGAGTCCGACAAGCCAAACGGCAACGGAAATTCCGTTCAAACCGGGGCGTGTTGTTCTGCAAGACTTCACTGGTGTGCCAGCCGTTGTCGACCTCGCAGCATTGCGAGAAGCTATGGTCCGCATGGGTGGTGATCCGCAGAAGATTAACCCGCTTGTGCAGTGCGATCTCGTGATTGATCACAGTGTTCAGGTTGATCAGTTCGCGACGAAGTTTTCGCTGCAATTCAATGTCGATAAAGAATTCGAACGGAACAACGAACGTTATCAATTCCTCAAATGGGGACAACAGGCGTTTGAGAATTTCCGCGTTGTGCCGCCTGCGACCGGAATTGTGCATCAAGTGAATCTCGAATACCTCGCCGGTGTTGTGCTGACAACCGATGGTGTCGCCTATCCCGACTCATTGGTTGGTACTGATTCGCACACAACGATGATCAACGGACTCGGCGTTGTTGGCTGGGGTGTCGGCGGAATCGAAGCCGAAGCGGTCATGCTCGGTCAACCGGTCTACATGCTTCTTCCTGAAGTCGTCGGCTTCAAACTGACTGGACAACTCCCAGAAGGAGCAACTGCGACTGACCTCGTGTTGACGGTCACTCAAATGCTACGGGCACATGGAGTCGTCGGGAAATTCGTCGAGTTCTTCGGACCAGGACTCGCAGAAATGTCGCTGCCGGATCGCGCAACTTTGGCGAACATGGCCCCTGAATATGGTGCCACGATGGGCTTCTTCCCTGTCGATGATGAAACACTGAGATTCCTCGAACGGACAGGTCGCTCGCCGGAGCAGGTCGACCTCGTCGAGAAATACTTCAAAGCACAAGGCATGTTCCTGACCGCCGATTCTCCGGAGCCGGAATTCACTTCGACTCTCGAACTCGATATGGGCTCAATTCTCCCTTCCCTCGCAGGTCCGAAGCGTCCGCAAGACCGCATTCTTCTCTCCGGCATGCAGACTCAATGGCAAAAAGACCTCGGTACGACTTTTGGGAAAACAGCAACAGCCACTGAATCGGAAGGCGCCGTTGCAACGGCAGTTGCCGAAGACCCTGGCTTCGAAGGTGTGCCGGTTGAAAACAATGGTGAGAACTTCGAACTCAAGCACGGAGCCGTCGTCATCGCCGCGATCACAAGTTGCACGAACACCAGTAATCCATCAGTGATGATCGGTGCCGGACTGCTGGCTCGGAATGCGATTGCGAAGGGACTGAAAAGCAAACCGTGGGTCAAAACGAGCCTCGCTCCAGGCAGCCGCGTTGTGACTGACTACCTTGAAAACGCAAAGCTGAATGGTCCACTCGACGAGCTTGGATTCAATCTCGTCGGTTATGGTTGCACGACCTGCATCGGCAATAGTGGTCCACTTCCAACACCGATTTCCAATGCGATTCAAGAGAACGACCTCGTCGCCTGTTCGGTCCTTTCAGGGAACCGAAACTTCGAAGGTCGCATTAGTCCCGACATCAAAGCGAACTACCTCGCCAGCCCGCCACTCGTCGTCGCCTACGCAATCGCAGGCACAACCGATATCGACCTTTCGACCGATCCACTCGGTCAAGATACAGACGGGAACGACGTTTTCCTCAAGGACATCTGGCCTTCACAACAAGAAATTTCAAGTACGGTCGCCTCGTCAATGTCGCCAGAGATTTTCATCAAAGAATACTCCGATTCCGCTGCCGGTCCACCAGAATGGCAAGCAATTACAGGAGCCGAAGGCGACCTGTACGGCTGGGATGAAAAGAGCACCTACGTTCAGGAGCCACCGTTCTTCCAGGGGATGGATGCCGAACCGGCACCGATTGAAAGCATCACCGGCGCACGCTGCCTTGTGAGTGTCGGAGACTCAACAACGACCGACCACATCAGCCCTGCCGGAAACATCAAGGCCGACTCCCCTGCCGGTGCTTTTCTTCAGGAAAATGGAATCGACTCCGTCGATTTCAACAGCTACGGCAGCCGACGCGGCAACGACCGCGTGATGACTCGCGGCACGTTCGCGAATATCCGCCTGCGAAACCTCCTCGCTCCCGGCACCGAAGGTGGCGTGACAACGCATATCCCGTCCGGCGAGCAAATGCCGATTTTCGACGCATCTGCGAAGTACAAAGCAGACGGTACTTCACTCATCGTTCTGGCAGGCAAAGAATACGGCACAGGTTCCTCACGCGACTGGGCCGCGAAAGGAACGCAGCAACTCGGAGTCAAAGCCGTCATCGCCGAAAGCTACGAACGCATCCATCGTTCAAACCTGATCGGAATGGGAGTCTTGCCACTTCAATTCCGCGAAGGTGAAAGCCGCGAAGCCTTCGATCTCGACGGTAGCGAAGTCTACGAAATCGCTCTCGACGACAACCTCAAAGCTCAACAAGCTGTCGAAGTGACCGCCCGTAAATCCAACGGCGATGAAGTCCACTTCATCACCACCTGCCGCATCGACACCCCAGTCGAAGTCGACTACTACCGCAACGGCGGGATTCTGCACAAAGTGCTGAGGGACTTGGCGAAGAGTTAAAGAGATGGACAACCGATGTGGAACAGTCCAAATCGCCTCACTCGAAACTCACTACGGAATTCAAGTTCAAACCTCAGCAGCAATGACATGAGGATTGATTGAAGGCTCAGCGGAAGGGATGGGATTTGAACCCACATGGCTTTTGTGAAACCGCACGGTTTAGCAAACCGGCCCGGCTCGTTCCTGTTTCTTCCTACCTCCCAACTCTTAAATAAATGGCTCGGGTGGAATTCAATTCCACGTTCACGGAACGTCCAGAAACAAACCTTCTCAGACGCCCTAAACGCCTCTAGACAAAGAACATCAACGGACTGATAGGCGACCACGGGGGAAAGGGAAAACGTTCGCGTTGCATGCACGAGATCTATTGATAAAGAAAACCGCCGGTCATTGACCGGCGGTTAAGTGGGGTGGTGAAATGAAGGTCAATGGAATCCCAGCAACTCTACTCACGATTTTGGCACCACTCGGTGACAGCGTCTGAATACATACTCCAAACTTCAGGAAAACGCGTCACGTTTGGAGCGTGGTTCACTTCCAAGAGATATTTGCTGCCATCCTTAGCAACAATGTAATCATTTGCAATGATCTCCAGGCCAAAGAATTTCGCAAGTCGCTTGGTGTCTTCTGCGAGTTCCGAATCTACTTCCATGAAGCAGGCTGATTCGTGATGAATCGATTTCAACCAATCTTTTCCTTCCAATTTGATCTGCCTGACCTCTTGTCCAATGATGATAACACGGACTGCGTCGCCTTCGTAGAAAGGCTCAATTGTACTGGTGTTCTCAGCAAACCAACTCTTTTCTATCTGAGTTTTATTCTCACCACAGTGCCAGTTTCCCCACTTAGCGACGGTGACGGACTCAACCGAAACTTCAGTACCTTGCGTGGCGAATCCATGACCATCGCCTGCAAATTTTGTTACGGAGAGTGCCCTAACCAGACACGCTTGCTTATGCCGACAATCGAGCATTGCACGAGCGTTGGGAAAGCACGGACCTCCCCAAAGACTGAGACCTACAAACAGATCAAAATCAT
>JAJDEL010000655.1 GCA_029259835.1 Planctomicrobium sp.
ACATGATCGCAATATCGGTCTCGTTTTCCCATGCGAAAGTCTCAGTAGGTCAGACTCTGACTGACGACGATTGTTGATTGACATGATTCGCGTTGACCACAGTTTTTTGAGAGAGCTTTCTCTCCAATCCCGTCGGCTGGGCACATGACTTGCTTCGCTGAGCTCCATTTTTACTCGTCGTTTTGAATCTGCTCTTTCTGATCCAATTCTTTGAGCATTCGTTTCAACGCCTCATCTTGCGAAATTCCGTTTGCTTCAGCGTATTCTTCGATCGATTCAGTCGGAACGCCAACGCCGCTTCCTGAACTAGTAAAATACCGGCTGCCACAACCACAAGTAAAATTGAGTACCAAGCAAATCAACATCAAGCGAACCATGAGCACCTCCGTGCGATAAACGAACATTCGATTTAGGACCGAACTGCTTCTCCAAAGCATGTTTGAGCATAAATCTTTCGGAATGAGAATTCAATTGCGAGTCGACTTCTGAGTGAGCTGTCGGGGATTCTAGAAAACCGGCGGCAACCCTTTGGCTCGGCGACATGCAGAGAGTTGTGCGAGATGATACGTAATATGCGTGGTCAGCAAGTGTGACATCAAATCGCGCTTGCTCGAAATCGCTGGTTCCAACGGTTTGAAGCCATGTTCTTCGTCGAGAAGCTCTTCCGATGCAGCCTTGCTCAGTTTCAGCAATCGCGCATAGCCGTTTTCGATGTCAACAAGAATACCAGCAACTGTGAAGGCCGGGGCGCCGCTGGCGCCGGGCTGACTGCCGGGACCATACGCCGCGAACCAGTCGTCCCCACAAGCTGGCTCAGCACCTAAGATCTTACTACCGAATTCGGACGCGATGTGCAGGTGGCCGAGAATCCACTGAGGCGTCTTCCCGGTCGATTCGGTCAACGTCGTGAGGTCTTCATCGCTCAGGTCTGAAGCAATCGTCCTGAGGTAGCCGAGCGCGAAATTGACGAGCGTTGTTTCTGATTCGAAGATGGGACAGGTCCTTGTTTTGTGGGATCTAGCAATGTCAGGCAGCTCCACAATTGTGCAGATTGCCAGCCGCGTCCGACTTACTATGGGAAGTGTAATAGGGTGGGCGAAGTACGTGTGTCTCAAAGTTCGTAGGTTTCGCAAGCCAGAGTGTAAACATCGTAGAAGCTGGATCACAGTTCAGTTCGCGTACATAACCCACTATTGACCAAGCTTCACTCACCCTTCAATCCTTGCCCTCACAAGTTCTTTAGCAGTTCCTCGATGAGTATCATGCCAAAGAGGCACACTATCAGGGCAATCAACAACACCCAAGGTACCACCAGAGCCAGAGCAGTGGCCAACAATCGCCCAGATAGGGATAAGCGTCGTGGTGTTGTGAGTGTCGCCACGTCAACAACCATCGTGCCAGCTATGAAGTCGGCAAACGATCGTCCATCTTCCCGCCAGATTGCTACAAGGCCATAGACCGTGGCTAGCGGTGGGACAAGGCAGCAGATCTTGACAAACGATCTGCCGATCAATTGCGGTACGACGTTGGGCGATGACGGCAGAGCGATGCGGAGTCCCATAATGCGTTTCCCAAGCGTTCCACCGAACTGATAGTTCATCCCTGCAAAATAGATAATGAGGAGAAGGAGATTCAGAACGCCGACAATTTCATTCTCCGCAATACCAACGGCGTTCTCGACTCCAGCAAGAACAGCCAAAGGCAAGAGGTCAATCAAAAATGCCACAGCACGTCGCCACATGGCGGTCCTCTGTTGTAGAACTATGTGATAAGCTCTTCGGCTGACGGAACGTGAGTGAATACTCTATCAAATAGAGGGCGGTCATGCGGAGAATACCAACTAGAAATCATCGTCAGGCACAGCCTGACCTACTTCACTGGTCAAATGACGTTCAGGTTATCCATCCGTTGCGTTAAACAAAGCCGTTCGGGATTCCTTTGTGTTGATCGCTGTTAAACCACGTTTCGCGTATGGCACGAACTTGGCTTTACGTTCTCGCAACACATCGGACAGGAAAGGCACGCTCACAGGCAGTGCCGCCAATTCAAGGGCGTTCAGAATGAAGACTGCGACGTCATCTGATTCATGGTCACGGAAAATGTCTATCATGCCAGCAAGGTTTTCGCTTGCATTCTCGGCAATTTCAAACACGACAATATCCGCCCATGCCCCTGTTGCTTTGCCGTTAAGAATTAGTCTCACACATTCATCGACCCCAGGAAAAGAGCGATACGTCCGGCTCCACCGTTGGTATTCAGGATCGACATGATCGTAATATCGGTCTCGTTTTCCCATCCGAAAGTCTCCGTAGGGTGTGGTGAAGTGCGCGTATTCCAGAGTTGGTGAGTTACGCGAGTCAGGGTGAAAACCGAGCACAGGCTGGATCAAAGTTCAGTTCGCGTACGTAACCCACCATTGCCCGGGCTTCACTCACCCAACTTCACTCAATTTTCAGATGTATCTTTCAGGGTTCCTATGGCTATCGGCTTCATCTTGACCGATTGGCTTAATTCCACCAAGGCGCAGAGAAGCACATTCGGCGTTAACGACCGAGTCCTCGTTTTGGCGTATCTCCAGCATCACACCGTTGAATTCTCTCTCGTTAAACTGACCTTCACACCATTCAACACCTTTCATTTTGCAGTCGAATGTTTCAATGGAAGTTTCATAGAAAAAGGCAGGCTCGTTGATGTTCAAGCAATTTGTGGAACCGATTAGCCGCAGATGTGTGCCTCCATTCAGACTCTTCGACCATTTGGGGGCGTATCGCATTGGAGCGGTGAATGAAATGAATTCCAAGTCAAGCGATTGCGAGTCGTACTGCAGGTTGAATAGGAATAAAGGTTCAAGATCTGTGATGGCATCAAAGTGACGAAGGATCCCTTCACTACCCTGCACGAAATCACTCCAAGTGCCTTTTGATTGCATCATTTTGATCCGTGCCAAACTAATTTGTTAATGCAGTAGTGTGTGGCGTAGTGCGCGTGTCCCAGAGTTAGTGGGTTACGCAAGTCAGGGTGAAAACCGAGTGCAGGTTGGATCACAGCTCAGTCCGCGTCCGTAACCCACCATTGCCCAGGCTTCACCCAGCCTACATCACTTCAGCTTTTGGCAAATCGAACAATATGCGAGTAGTCTTCCATTGTCTAAGTGCGCTGTTCGATGTTTGCATCTAAGTCGATATCCTGACTGTTGTGCTCGCAGAATGACACTGTCCCATCGGTCTTGTAGTAAATCAACACCCCTTGCCGTCGAAACTCTCCGGGACCGATTGTATAGGTAGAAGCACCTAGAGGTGGCCATACTTGGATTGCTAAAACGAGACTTTTGAACTTTGCTGTAGGCAAGTCACCACTGAAAATACTGCACGATTCGCCATCAGCAGAAAGAATCATTTCCGATCTCTCGCCGTTTACACTGATAGTAATGGCGCGTTCGTATCGGTTTTCGTATTCCATTTCAGTCTCCACAAGTTGCAGTTGGACGGAGAACTCTGCCTAGACTCACGTTTCCACAACGACATGGCGCGCGAATCGAGTAATTCTCTTGCTGGCGCATAACTGGATGAGAGGTAGAAAAAATCCTGTCTATCACAGTGAAATCATGAATACCTCACTTCAAAGACAAAAATGCGGCCCCGAAGCGCGTTTGATCATAAATCTTTCGGTCGGACAATTCAATTGCGAGTCGAAATCTGAGTCCTTCGCAGACAGTAGTGTTGAGATGGTTTGCCGGACACTTGAAGTGTCCGGCGAAATGTTTGCTTGACTCTAACTGGATGTTCGGTCGGAAATCGTCAATGATGTCACTTTGGGACTGTCATAAAATGACATCTCGGTCTGAGAATGATGACTCCATCAGCCGCAGGGCGTTAGCCCCGGTTTTTGCATTCACCTCACTCACAACCGGGGCTAACGCCCAAGCGGCTGATGTTGGAGTTTTATTTCACGACAAATACGAATCACGTAGACGAAAGCAGATTTGAGTTACAATGGCGAAAGATTTTCTGAAAGAGACGCAGGATCGGTACGACATTATTGTCATTGGTTCCGGTCTGGCTGGACTGACGAGTGCGAACGTGCTGGCGAAGGCAGGGTACTCGGTTCTGCTCCTCGAACATCATTATCAATTGGGGGGCATGGCGACCTGGTTCAAACGGAAGGGTGGCCATATCTTCGATATTTCCCTCCACGGTTTCCCGGTCGGGATGATCAAGAGTTGTCGGAAATACTGGACGCCGGAGATTGCCGAGAGCATCGTGCAACTCAAAGGGATTCGCTTCGAAAATCCTCAGTTCTCGTTAAGGACAACGTTCGACCGCAAAGACTTCACGCGGCTGATCACGGAAGAGTTCGATGTTCCATTCGAAACCGTCGATGGTTTCTTTGCCGCCTCGCGAAAGATGAACTTCTTTGATGATCAGGAGATGACAACCGGAGAACTCTTCAATAAATTCTTCCCTGGTCGCAGCGACATCGTTCGATTGTTGATGGAACCGATCACCTACGCGAACGGGTCGACGCTCGAAGACCCGGCGATCACCTACGGCATCGTCTTCAGCAATTTTATGAGCAAAGGCGTCTTCACATTCCGGGGCGGGACGGATGCTCTCGTGAATAAGATGAAGGCTGAACTGATCAAGAACGGCGTCGACATTCGCATCCGCGCACTCGTTGAACAAATCGAAGTCGATAAAGATCGAAAAGTGAAAGCAGTTCATGTGAACGGCAAGCGCATTGAATGTGGCGCCGTCATGTCGAATGCAAATATCAAATCGACAATT
>JAJDEL010000656.1 GCA_029259835.1 Planctomicrobium sp.
GGTCTCTCGCTACGGGCAATTCAGCAACGGAAGGAATGTTCTACTCATCACGACTGAACTCGACAATTTCTGACTGGTGTCAGCAGGTTCAATTTGACGGAGTTGTCGGTTTTTGTTCCAGCGTCGCGCCATATCTTAAACAATCTCACTTGGATGGTATCCCTAAAATCATTGATCTGGTCGATGTTGATAGCGAGAAATTTTCTGAATACGCATTGAATTCAAAAGGACTCAAAAGGTTCCTCTACAATTTGGAAGCAAAACGTTTACGGTCTCTTGAAATCACCATCGGAAACGAGTGCGAAGGTGTCACTCTCGTCACCGAACCGGAAGCCGACATTTATCGTTCGATGGCGCCAGATGCCCACGTTCGTGCAGCCACGAACGGTATTGACCTAGAGTATTTTGACAGTGAGACATCTGCAAGCGATAAACAACGTTCTTCGACTTGCTTGTTCGTGGGAGCCCTCGATTACCTTCCAAACGTGAGTGGAATCGGTTGGTTTTGCAGGCATGTTTGGCCTTCGGTTCAAGGAAAATGCCCCGAAAGTAAACTGCTGATCGTCGGTCGCAATCCGGTCGACAAAGTGAAACAACTCGCTGACCTGCCAGGCGTTCATGTTCACGGGAGCGTCCCGGACGTTCGACCTTACTACCAACAAGCCAGTGTTGCGATCGCTCCACTGCAAATTGCTCGTGGGCTACAAAACAAAGTGTTGGAAGCGATGGCAATGAAAACAGCGATTCTTTCAACCCCTCATGCAGTCGAAGGCATAGAGACGAACGGCAGCCAGGTCACCATCGCCTCGGACGAAAAGGAATGGATCGAAGCACTCGTCGAACTCTTCAAGGATCAAGGCAAACGAGACAACTTTGCGGACGCTGGATACAACTTCGTTCAAGAAAAACACTGCTGGGAAAACTGCCTCCAACCGGTTGCTGACCTTCTCGGAATTTGAACAAACGGATTCACCACTCTGGTACAAATAGGCCTTCTGGATCAACTTGAACTATTTAGAACGAAACGCGGATAAAAGAATACGGTGCAGGAAACTTTAGACCCCATTAGCAGAGACAACCTTTCCGAGGAGACCCTTTCATCCGGACAGGTTTTCGAAACAATCATCGAAGCACGCTCGAACTGGCGGCTCGTTGACTGGAAAGAACTCTACAACTATCGAGACTTATTACGCTTCCTCGTCTGGCGAGAAGTCAAAGTCCGCTACGCACAAAGCGCAATCGGCATCGGCTGGGCAATCATTCAGCCCGTGTTTTCGATGATCGTCTTCACAATTATCTTTGGACGCTTGGCGAAAATTTCATCCGATGGATCACCGTACGCCTTGTTCAGCCTCGCGGCTCTTGTCCCCTGGACCTATTTTTCCAATGCCCTGGTCGATGGCACAAACAGCCTCGTCACTGAAGCCAACCTACTGAAGAAAGTCTACTTCCCCCGCATTCTCATGCCCCTTTCGGCAGTCTTCGCAAAGCTTGTTGATTTTTCAATTGCAATGTGCCTGCTCTTCATCTTGATGGCATGCTTCCAAGCCCCTCCCACCTGGGGGATTGTGGTTCTTCCAGTTTTAATTCTGTTGATGATGTCAACTGCATTCGGAATGGCCTGCTGGCTCACCGCGTTTGCAATCCAATACCGAGATGTGAAACACGCCATGAACTTCGTTGTACAACTCCTCATGTACGCCGCCCCGGTCGTTTATCCAGCAAGCCTGATCCCAGAGAAATATCAATTGCTCTACGCATTGAACCCCATGGTCGCCGTCATCGAAGGCTTCCGCTCCGCCCTCCTCGGAACCAACGACATGCCCTGGAACTTTATCGCCGTCGGTATCACCTCATCAACAGTAATCACCCTCACCGGTCTACTCTACTTCAACAAAAAAGAAAGAATCTTCGCCGATGTTGCGTAGACAGACTCGATTACGAATCTCTCCACGAAACTTTGCTTTGGAAAATCATGCGTATAATCGAATGGCAGTCCTCAGGCGATCCAAAATTGTGTGAATCGCCAAAAATTGAAATGAACTCGATAAACCTTGAGGCAATTCGAGATAGATTTCAAAAACAATAATGCCCACGCCAATCTCAATTGAACTTGAAGATCTCAGAAAAAACCTGGAATTACGACACGGTGCAGGTGCTCCTTTAAGTTCTCCAATTCAATATCGGCAATCGCGGAATTACTTCACACCAGATGAATGGTATGAAGTGCTTGTTGAGAAACTGGTCACTTCTGAAGCTCGCTGGCTCGACGTCGGGTGTGGACGAAACCTAATGCCAGGGAATACAGCGCTCTCCGAGATCCTTGCAAAAAGATGCTCACATTTGGTCGGGATTGATCCAGACTCGAATGTCTTGGAGAATGAGTATGTTCATGAGCGCGTTCAGGGGATGATCGATGATTATAAGCCCTCGACAAATCAAGGTTTCGACCTAATCACTTTTCGAATGGTCGTGGAGCATATCGAAGACCCAGGAGCGTGCTCGAGTTCAATTCAAAACCTGATCAAACCTGGTGGCAAGGTTGTCATTTACACCGTTGACAAATGGTCGACGACCGCATTATGTGCAAGGTTTTCACCTCTCTGGTTCCATCACTTAGCAAAAGACGGGCTCTGGGGCACTGACGAAAAAGATACATTTCCTGTTCAGTACCGTATGAACACCAGAAACACATTAAATCGCCTTTTCGAGAAATCCGGATTCACCCCAGTTTTCATGAAGTCACTGCCAGATGTTTTTCTCTGGAAATTTCCCAAATTGCACTGGGGGGAAATTCAGCTTATCAAGATGCTCGAAGCTGTTCGCCTACCTCAGATTGACCCATGTATGCTTGCTGTTTACGAAAAGGTAGAAACGCACCAGAGCACCAGATGAAAGCCTTGAGAGTGGGTCTTATTACTGTAAGCATGCGTTTTCCCTACTCTTTGTCTTTTATAAATTCGAGAAGTCGCAAATTCTATGAAGGGACTCATCTTTGTCTACAGCTCGCTGATCTACTTGTGCGTGATGGCGATTGTCCGGCCTTGGATCGGCGTCGTTGGTTATTTCGGGTTTGCAATTCTCAATCCAGTGTACTTATGGCGATACAGCTTACCTCCAGGTGTTGATCTTCAAAAATTCATCGTTGGTTCAACGTTTATCGGCCTCATCATTTCAGGCTTCAAAGGCAATAAAATCAATGGTGCTCCAGCCTGGGCGATCAGCGGCTTAGTGCTGTACTTGGCGTGGGCAGGAGTTACTGCTCTGTTCACGATTCACGATGGTGATACCACGTTCTACATGACGAACATCTGGAAAATCGTCCTCATGTCCTGCATCGGGTTGTTACTGATCGACACACCTAAAAAAATCACAACCCTGATGTGGGTCATCATGATCGCACAAGGCTGGAACGCCTGGGAAATCAACCTGCAATACTTCCAAGATGGTTTCTGCTGGGCCGCTCGGAGTGGTTGGGGAAATTTAGACAACAACACTTACTCAATACTCGCTGTCCCCACGATGGGTGTCAGCCTTGGCTTGGCCTTCTATTCCGAGAAACTTTGGGCCAGACTTTTTGCAGGCTTCATTTTTGTTCTGCAAATGCATTTGATCATGCTGCTGGAATCTCGAGGAACGATGATCGGAGGGCTTAGTCTCGGTGTGGTTGGAGTTTGGTACGTCCATAAAAACTCATGGACCACCTCGACAATCATTGTCTCGTTAATACTCGGAACAGCACTCGCTGGCCCATCGGTCCTCAAGGAGTTCTCGTCTTCCTTCAAAAAAGGAGACGAACTCGACTCCTCTGCCGCTGGTCGCTACGAACTTTGGAAGGCAGGCGCCGCAATTACCGCCGACTACCCACTCCTCGGCGTTGGCCCAAATGCCGGCAGGCGGAAAGTACCGCTTTACTATGAAGGCGGTCTGGCAACAAGCAGTAAAGCATTGCACAATTTGTTTTTAGACGTTTCAACTGGGTCTGGTATTCCTGGAACGGTCTCCTATTTCGCTTTTTTCGGATTGATTTGGTGGGCCGTTCGCGTTCGTTGGAAAAGGGAAAAAACAACACTCCCACCATGGGCAAAGGCACCTCTCTTTTCGGTTCTGTGCGGTGTTCCTGGTTATATGATGGCGTCGATGTTCTCCAGTGGTGGTCTGATTGAAACTTCATACATTTGCGTAATTGTCGGTGCGTCGACCCTGCTCATCCTTGCACTAGACAATTCGCGAAATCTTCATCTTCAGACAAGAGAAAATCTTTCTGTATAACACAATGATCCGTTTTACCAAAAAAAACATAAAACGCTTCAGTCTCATTTCAGTACTGTTACTTGCCCCCCTAGTTCTCTACGTCGTCAGGGACCAGCCATCGGTTCGGTGGGGGATTCATCGGTCTCTGGACTATTTCTATTCAAACACAGACATCCTTTCAGAGACTCATCCAATTCAGTTTGGACCATTGCAAACCAATGCTATGATCCTCCCTTCCAGTGATCATCCACACCTCAAAATCTCCACTACTCAAAAACAACCTCTGATAACCAAAATGGGAGAAGACTTTGGTCATGAATGGTTAGAGCATCAAGGTGTCAAATCATTTGAGAGGGCGCTTCCTTTCAGCGTGAATTCAACAAGTTCGATTTTTGAACTCTCTCAACAGGTTCGGGCACTCACTCACCATAGTGGGGACCCACTCCCCGATGTCGGCACCGATCCGATTCAGTACCTCAAATACGCAATCGATCACCGCGGAATGACCTGCCGTTATTTTTCAGTCATCTATGGAGCAAGCGCCAGGCTGGCTGGGTACACAACTCGCTTGATTGCGCTGAGTAAATCAGGCACATCTAGAGATCACGCAGTCTGCGAAGTCTACGTGCCAGAGTTTTCTAAATGGATCCTTATTGATCCTGATTTTAATATTGCATACCAACAACAAGGAGTCTGGTTGAATGCAAAAGAACTTCATCAGGAATGGAGCAAGGTCCGGAACCTGGTTCACTCCACAAATTTTCGGGACGACCCAGAAAAACTGACCCAAGAAGTCAAACGACTCACGCGTATCGAGGTAATTGAGCTTGGAGAAGCGAGTTCTGAACTACGACTCACAAACATGTACGGTGGCAGTTCAACAGGGATCAACTTGGAGTTTTTTGAGTATGTTCTCTACAGCAATCGAAACAACTACCTCAGCGCAAGTTATCCACCAGGGCACCCGGTTAGATCACGTGAGTACGTGCTGCATGCTGATCGAAAAAAAGCCATTCCTCAAATTTGTCCAGAAGCGACTTCGATTGAAAAAATTGATGAACTCTATTGGTGGGTCGGACGCTCCCAAATTGAGATTGCAGATTGGACCAATGACGACTCACCGACAGTCACTCTCAGACTGTCAACC
>JAJDEL010000657.1 GCA_029259835.1 Planctomicrobium sp.
AACGGCAGCTCTTCAACACGGAGCAGACAGTGGCGTTCACGAATCTGCAACTCAAGGCCAACGAGGGAGGATTGGAAACAGCCAAAACAATCGTCGAGTCCTATCAGGCACAGGTCACTGCTTATGAAAAGGTCAAGCAAGAAACAATTGCCGCTCAGGACGCTTATGTCGAGATGGCCGTGAAGAAAGCTGACGCGGAAGTACAACAATTGGCGGAGTATCAGGCTGCGATTCCACAATTGCAAGCAGAATTTGATCGCCTGAATAAGCTGTATGAAGAAGGTAACATCGCGTTACAGAAATTCCAGGAAGTTGAACGTAAATTGAGTGAGTCGAAAGCAAAAGTTCGTCGGGCCGAAGCGTATGTCGCAGCAGCGAAATCCGAGCTTGAAGGGAAAAAGCGAGAAAGAACAGCAAAGACAGAAAAGGCTCAGATTGAAATCGACTACGCAGAGGCCGTTCTGCGAAAAGGTAAGGAGAACATTTTCAAAGCGGAGAGTGAGATCGCCAAGGCCTCTCAGGGACTAAACAAGGCCAGCAAAGAAGTGGTAGAAATGGAGGTCAAGGTCGCGCGACAACAAAGCCAGCTGGTGACAGCCCCCTTCGATGGTTACATCGTCAAAATTGCTCCAAACCTCGGGACTGCCGTACTCAAGGAAGGTGACCCCATCTGCACGATTGTTCCGGAGACCAGTGACCGATCTGTCCAGGTTCACCTTGATGGCAACGACGCGCCTTTGGTCGAACCAGGGCGTCATGTGCGCCTTCAATTTGAAGGATGGCCAGCGGTTCAATTTGCGGGTTGGCCATCCGTCGCAGTCGGAACATTCGGGGGTGAAATAGTCTCTGTTGATGCGACTGACAATGGCAAGGGGAAATTTCGTGTACTCATTCGTCCTGACGAAAATGCAGAACCGTGGCCTGATCAACGGTTTCTCCGGCAGGGTGTGCGAGCCAATGCCTGGGTCTTACTGGACCGCGTTCCGTTGTGGTATGAGGTCTGGAGACAGCTGAATGGCTTCCCGCCAGTAGTCGATATGGAAGAACCGAAGAAGAAAGGAAAAAGCAAGCCGCCAAAGTTGCCGAAGTAGAGCAATAGAGCTTTACCGACTGTGACGATTATAACGGTCATCCGTTAAAGAGGGGCTGTATCGGTCTGGGAAGCCAACGTGAGCTCGTCAGGTCTCAAGGCGAGTGACAGCGACCGTCGACTCTATGAATACAAAGCGCTCGTCACTGTCTCGATAAGTTGATCGACGATTATCACGGAAAGGTTCGTCAAAGTGCGACAAGCAATACTTCTGATTGTTCTCCTGTTTGGAGTCGGCTGCGCGCGAACCAGGAACCTTGTTACTGCGGGTCGTCCACATGTGAATCAACTTCGTGCAGCAAAACTAACTGAAACAAATGGTGACACGACGAAGTTTCATCGCACGGTCGCCGCTGATGATGATCCGTCATTTGAGGGCGCAATCGTACAGGCGGCGCATAAGGTTTCTTTGTCTGAAGAAGCAGAGGAAAATTCAGTCGTTGTCGCCGAAGAAGTTTCATCTCAGAATGACGTTTCCGTATCAACAGAATCCCCATTCCTCGTTCCTCCCAGAGTTGATAGATCCACAGCAGATGAGTTGAGTTTAGATCAGGTAATTTCTTCAGTTTATGAAACTTATCCCTCGCTTGAAGCAGCAATTCATCAACGAGGGATCGTTCTCGGAGAACAGATCTCCGCACAAGGTGCTTTCGACACCAAGTTCAAGGCCGCGAGCGAAAACACTTCGGTTGGCTTCTACGAGAATTATCGAAACAGCATCGGCCTCATTCAGCCACTTTATCAGGGTGGAGAATTTTTTGCCGGATATCGAGTCGGTCGCGGATCGTTCGAGCCATGGTATCAGGAACGACAAACCAATGGGGGAGGGGAATTCAAAGTCGGCTTTGTCCTTCCTCTCGCTCAAGACAGGAATATTGACGAACGTCGAGCTGAACTCTGGCGAACTCAGTATGAACGGAATGTTGTCGAAGCCGAAATTCAAGCTCAGTTGATTGATTTTGTTGAACGAGCCAGCAATGCCTACTGGGAATGGGTCGCAGCAGGAGAAAGCTACAAAATCACCGTTGACGTTTTGCGGCTAGCAAAGGACCGTTCTGAACGGATTCGTAGCCAGGTCGATAACGGCTTTCGCGACCCTCCCGAACTGACCGACAACCTCCGTTTGATTTCGGAAAGGCAGGCCAAACTTACTAAAAATTCGCAGAAGCTCCAAAAAGCCGCGATTAAGCTTTCGCTCTATCATCGTGGATTAGATGGGCACCCTATTATCCCCGATCCGTCGAAACTTCCAGGATTTCCCGATCCCGTCGCAGTGAATGCAGAGCGACTTTCCGCTGACTCGCAAACTGCGTTACAACAGCGTCCAGAACTCGTGATTTTCGATTTGGTGAAACGACAATTGGACGTCGACTACACGCAAGCGCGCAACCAGCTTCGACCAGAGATTGATGCAGTCTTTGCTGCTTCGAAAGATACAGGTGAGCCGACAAGCTCAAAGAACGATAAAGGCCCCTTCAATCTTGATGCGTCGGTATTCGTCGATGTCCCGATACAACGACGCAAGGCTCGCGGAAAGATCCAGTCGATTCAGTCGAAGGTTTCACAGCTGTCCGCCAAGCGTTCTCTTGCTCAAGACAAGATTGTTGCCGATTTACAGTCTGCTTATGCCTCGCTGACAACTGCCTACGAGCAGGTGCAGCAAACTCGCCAAGCAATCGAATACGCTGAAGAACTTGCCCAAAGAGAGCGGCGTAACCTTGCCCTCGGTGCCTCTGATATGTTGAAGGTCACTCTTCGTGAACAGTACGCAGTTGAATCAAGACAG
Organism: Planctomicrobium sp.; assembly: GCA_029259835.1. GTDB lineage: Bacteria > Planctomycetota > Planctomycetia > Planctomycetales > Planctomycetaceae > Thalassoglobus. The sequence goes on from JAJDEL010000657.1 coordinate 2,877, forward strand.
AAAGCAGTTAAAGCCCTTCTCGACTATTTTATTGCCCAAGCCAAATACCGAGCTGCGCTCGCACAAGATCGTCTTCCAGAGTAGTTGTTGAGTTATTAATGAACGAAAAACTTGAGCGTGAACGAGAAATAAGCAAGGCCATTATTGCGTTTGAAAAAGAATATATGGGCAGAGGCCCGATTGATGCGAAAACCGTTATCATTGAGGATATGGTCATTGTCCGACTCAAGGGAGTTCTCACCGCAGCTGAACACAAGCTCGCCGAAGTTCAAACTGAAAACCGCGGATGCTATCTCATCAAACAAGTCCGTCAGGAATTGATTGAAAGCGGACGCCATCTCTTGGACGCGGTGGTCGCCGATATTCTCAAGATTCAGGTTGTTAGCCTGCACACCGATATCAGCACAAAAACGGGTGAGCGAATCATTGTCTTCACTTTGACTGAAGCGCCTTGCTTAAATCCTGACAGATAGCCCATCGGTATTTTCTATGCTAAGTTGCATGAAGACGGATTAGCAAATGCCGATAATCCTGGTATGATTAACTGAGTTTTGGAGGTACCCACATGGATTGCTTCCAAAATCGCCTTAACTGAAACTGTCCTGCGCGATCAACAAGCGTGTCAGGAATTGCCGGTTCATGACCCAGCACAGGGTTGTGTACCGGCTTTTTTTGTGCCCAGAGATCGACTGATTTAAAGCTTCGATCAATCAGAAAATCTCCATCGTACTCTTCAACTTTTCCATTCCATCTATTGCTAAGGAGAGACTTATGTACTCGCTCGGTTCCAGTTCATTAGCTCCAACATTGCTTGAGCAGATCCACCAGCTCCCAAAGAAGGATTGTTATTCAACGAATCTGATTATCGCTGATTTGCATCCCGGCATTGACGAGAAAATCGAAAAACTAAACGTCGACGATGATGCAATCGTTCTGAGACACAACAACGAATCGCTTTCGGATAATGAGCAGTTCAGTGGTGCGATCAACTACGCATGTCAGGAGTTTGGTGTGCGTACGATCATAGTGCTAGGACATTCGCTGGTCGCACGTTCATCCAATAATCAGAAGAACGGCGTTAGCGAAAAGCGACTTTTGAATCGCGTGGCTGATGCTCAACGTCGACTTCAGAAAGCGAAAAACAAACTTGTGGGAGACTTGAAATATTGTCTATATCAGGTTTCAAGCGTGAGTCAGTCGGGTAGTGAGTACTTGGAGGTACTCGGGGTGTTCTATTTGAATGAGAGTGGGATTTTTCTTCTTTATCAGCCGGAAACAGGAACGTTTGCTCCTTTTAGTGAAAGCCTTGCCTGCTACTAAGAAGGAGCCTCGTTCTCATTTCCTTTGCGATTGTTGCATCCATTTTCCATGCAGGGATCGGGTTGAGCCGCGTGCTGAGGCTGCAAGTAGGGGACGCGTTACTTCTCACTGTCCTGCTGGGAAGTGCAAGCGACATTGCAGTTCCCGCTACTGTCGGGTTGGCACTCCCCTATGCAAATGCGGGGTACTAAGTCTCAATATCACTCGGGATGACCTTCCCCTTCCAATATCATTGTGGGTATTCCGTTTTATCTGAGCATTATCCGTATGGCTTGGTCGTGAGGTGGAACGTAGACTGTTCGTTGACAAAGATATTGTGTGGCTATTCTGTTCGTCGGGACGAGCATCACCACCAACCTTCTGAGAGAACGATGTGTCTGCTGACTCAATAAATTACCATCATCTTCTTTACTTCTGGACGGTCGCCAAAGAAGGCAGCATTACCGCAGCTTGTCGGAAGTTACATCTCGCCCAACCAACGATCAGTGGACAACTCAAGAAACTGGAAGGACAGCTTGGCGGGAAACTCTACAAACGAGTCGGTCGTGAACTTGTTCTCACCGATTTCGGTGATACCGTTTTTAAGTACGCTGACGCGATGTTCTCAATTGGTGAGGAGCTGATCGATGCAGTCAAAGGCATCCCAACCGGACGGCCGACACAATTTCATGTTGGCGTTCCGGAAGTGCTCCCGAAGCTGATCGTCTTTCGACTGCTGCAGCCTGTTTTGGAGCTTGCTGAACCTGTACAGCTTGTCTGCCATGAAGGTTCCCAGGAAAGGCTTCTGACAATGCTCGCGACACACGAGCTAGACGTTGTCCTGTCTGATGCACCGGCCGGTTCAAAGGTTCGAATTCGCGCCTTCAACCACTCGCTCGGAGAATCAAAAGTCGGGCTATTCGGAACAAGAAAGCTGATCAATCAATATGCGAAAGACTTTCCAAAATCGTTTCATAACGCGCCGGTCTTGATGCACTCCGAAGGGACAGCTCTTCGCCAATCACTCGAACAATGGCTCCTGCAATCGGAGATGCGCGTTCGCGTCATCGGAGAATTTGACGACACAGCTTTAATGAAAGTCTTCGCAGAAGCCGACGCCGGATTCGTAGCCGCTCCGCTAGCGGTAGAAGAAGACATTAGAAAGCAATTTTCTCTCCATCGCGTCTGTATTATCCAGAACACAAAAGAACAGTTTTACGCGATCACCTTGGAACGGCGTCTACGACATCCTGCCGTCATTGCGATCTCCGAGATGGCCCGTGAAAATCTCTTTGCCTAAAAGGTGAGTCAAATGATTCATGCAACAGCCGAGTTTCAATCGTGATGCGTGGTCAATACGACTTAGTGGCATTCCGTGTCGTGCATCCTGGTGTCGAGGCCGAGGCAGAATTGATCCATTCGTAACTGCATCCGGTCACATCGTCATATTGTGTTTCTCGAATACTCTCACTTCTCTATCAAAAACGTTCTTCTACAACAGGGACATTCACCATCGATGCCGTTAGGGAGGGCAGAAAACGCAGATGGCTGCGGAAGCGTCATGATCGCCTTGAACGCGAGCGGGTCACGTCTTGCATAGTGACGATATGTGATCCCGCCAACAGAGTGGCCGAGAATCTCGATGGACGATTCCGGAATGTGCTCGTCATTATGAGTCGCACACGTTTTGCGAAGATCTTTGATAGACCATGGAACTTGCTCGCCGCTCTCTATATCGGTCTTCGGCTTGATCCCAGCAATTTCACAGAGCTGTTGAAAACGTAAATTTGGTCGACTGCCACCGCCTCGAAATACTTGTGATCCCGTGCCATTCTCCTCTGATTCCAATTTTTTGATGTGAGCAGCGACAACACGATTTAATGGACGATAGAATGTTTTTCCCGTCTTCACTCTCCGATAGAAGATCCAACCCCATCTCGATAATCCTTTGGTTTGTCCGTCTGGGCACCGTTTGTCCCACGTTATGTGTCGCCACAGAATCGGTTCGTGACAGGGAACCGTCTTCCAAATTGTTCCTGTGTCCAATCCGTAGGAGAAAAACAAAGTTAAGGCTGTCCTCCAATACGCACCAGCAGGGAGTTCATGTTTCCATCCCTTCGGTCGTTTCATCTGATAGGTTGCAAAGTATAGCGAGTTCAACTCCGTCTTCGTCAGATAATATCGGCCAGCAACATCTCGTTGAGGCCATGGTTTTGGAAATCGGGGGATGTTTTCAATCAGATCGAATTCCCAGGCCCAAGAGAGCACTGCTCGCAAATGTGCGCGGGCTTTATTGGTCGTCCGCCCTGGATTCTTCCCTACATTATCGATGGCATGCTCGTGTACCAATTCGAGAAACTCGCGAATCGTCCGTTTGTCCAGTTCCTGGATCGATTGAACACCATTCCATCGGTTCCACTTACGAACTGTTGCGACGTATTCGCAACGTGTTCCTTCCGTCAGATTTCGTGCTTGGATGTATTTGTCGACAACATTTTCAAATTTCAACCGCATGATTTCGGCTCCCTATCCGCCGACTCACGCTTCCAAACTCGCTCCTATCCGTCGATGGACCATTTGTTGTTATCCTTTCTGAGTCCTTTCACGTAGTGATTGGAATCTGTGGCACTTGCCAATTGATTCTAACTTACAAATGGCAGAGTGAGCTAAATCTTGAGTGTTTTTGACGGTCTGGTAGAGCTTATTTTCTCGCACCAACGTGAAGGACCGGCGCAGGTTGTGGACACTGCAGAGAAAACGCCGATGGAGGCGACCGAAGCACGTTTGAGTGGTCGACGGAGGCGGTGGTTCATAATTGAATTCCCCATTTAGAAATCTCGCGACATCTGTTCTAAGATCCGTTTGTTGAAACCGAATAGAGTTTGATTCAAAGTCTTTCCAGCTTTCGCTCAATTCCCAAATTTTTTCGGTCGATGGATGACATCCGCACGAATCGATAATTGAATGGATTTCGGATCTTTATGAATAAGTTTCTTCAGTCGATCTGGCCAATGTTAACGGTACAGATTTGTGCTTGCGTCGTGACGGCTTTGGTTCCAATTCAGATGCGGCCATTTATATTGTTGGCAGGCATGGTCGCATCGACTTTGATTTGCATCGTCTGCCGGAAGGCGGAGAAACGCGGACATGCGATCGCTGGTATGATTGCTTCGACGGCGATCATTCTCGGGACAATCTGGGGAATGCGGCAGAACTCCAACTTGATTGACTTGCTCGGACCGGTGCCAAGTGCACTCGAAGTGATCTCGCTGGGAATTCTCGGCACGGGTGTGGTTGTCTTGGGCGCGATTGCAATTTTCCTGTCGACCTCTCGCAGCTTCGGCTTTCGATTTCGTTGGCCGGTCATTTCGGTCTTCATTCTCCTAACCGCAGTGATCGCGTATCTCGGGGCCACCTATCGACGTGACTCGACTCCATCGGATTTACTGAATCGCCTCGTTCAATTGGAAACTGACCGCGATCATTTGCAATCGTTCGAATTGCAGGAATTACGATTCTATCTCGGCGTGTTGGGTCGGCACGCGGACATTAGAACGGTTCCCACTCACCGCGATGAGCACCGGCTCCCGCCACCGCAAGAACCGCTTAGAGTTCTCTCCAAAAATGCAAAAGACTGGCAAACAGCAATCACGGACGTGGCTGCAAGTCATCGAATTGTAATCATCATGGAAGCCCACGACTCCCCAGCACATCGAGAATGGATTCAACAAACGCTGCCATTTTTTCGAGAAGCAGGGTTTGATCACTATGCCGCTGAGGCCTTGGGAGAACGTGGGGCAGTTCTCCGCGAGCGTTCGTATCCGACAACAGGAACAGGCTACTACACCCGGGAACCGAGGTTTGGAAATCTTCTGCGTGAGGCGATTCGACTCGGGTTTCAATTGCACGAATATGAAGCGGTCCTGAAAACTGGGCAGGAGCGCGAAGCGGGACAGGCGGAAGCATTGGCGAAGATCATTGGCAGCCAGCCCGACAGCAAAGTTCTCATTCATGCTGGCTACGCCCATATATTCAAGACTCCTCATAAGGATGGTCAGCGATGGATGGCAGCTCGGCTTTGGGAACTGACTGGGATCGAGCCATACTGCATATACCAGTCGACAGAAGCTGTCGACTCCCACAATTTCCATCAATTGGTGAGCGACCTGGAAGTCGTTACTGGTCCGAAGATTCTCAGTCCGCTTCCGTCGGGCTTCACCGACCGCCAGCTTGCCGGAATTCCTGACGGGGCAATTGACGCCCTGGTTGTTCATCCTCTTTGCAAGCAAAAACCGCCGCACGACCGAACGCCGGTCTTTCCAGAGAGAATGAATTCGATCGAAGGCAACTGGAACCACACCTGGCCAGTTGTAATTGCCGCTTATGCAAAAAATGAACGTGACGATGGTGTTCCGCTCGATATGGTATTGTTGCGACAGGGGGAATCCAACTATCAGCTTTGGACTATCGAGTCTGAGCCGCGTCTGAAAGTCTTTTCGATTGAGGGTGAAATTCCTTTTCCTTGATTTTTTTGATGAGATTGATTGCCGACTTTGAAACTACCACAAGTAATGCTCACAAAAAGTTGAATCGACAGGGACTCAGCAAAGCAGAAATTTCTGTTCTTCGTTTCTGGCAGGTGCGGGTTTGGAAAGGTTCGCCAAACCAATATCGAGATAGCGACCGACCACGAAACAGTCCAGAATTTCCGAAGACTGTTTGGCTCCGAGTAGCAGTATTTAAGGGGTTCGCTTCCTTATAGAGGAGCTGGCGGGAGACTTCACCCATCCGGCCACATCGACCGTTGGCGTAACCTTTTCTTATAATGGAGTGCAGCGACTGTCTTGAAAATCAAGTGATCGTTGTTTGTTGATTCCAGGTTTTTCCTTCTTTGATCATGATGTTGAGGATGGTCAGCAGTTTTCTCATGAAAGCAATGACCGGAGTGAGTTCAAGACTTGCGCAATCTGCGTCGGTCGAACTCGCCTAGCGGATGACGCCGATGGTAAATCCATCATGTCCTTTCCGGCCGACTGTCTGAATGGCTGTGGCGAAGAAGTTTTCGTCCTCCTGAATTAACTCGATGACCTTTCGAACGCCAGCAACGCAAGGGTCTTCCGAGTTTCTGTCGATGATACATCCGTCACGCACGACGTTGTCAATGACGATCACCGAACCTGCACGGCCGAGTTTCATCGCCCACTCAAAATAGGTGGGGTTATTCTGTTTGTCTGCATCGATGAAAATGAAGTCAAATGGATCCGCGGCAGTGGCGTGGAGGTGGGCTATCGAGTTTGCGGCATCACCGACGATGATCTCGATCTGCGAGCGTACGCCTGCCCGTTCGAAATTCTCTTTTGCCACCGCGGCATGATGAGGGTCGACTTCCAATGTCACAAGTTTTCCGATGGACTGCATACCACGGACAAGACAGATGGAACTGTAGCCGCCGAGCGTGCCGACCTCCAGAATCCTGCGAGGACCGTGTATTCGTGCGAGTAACTGTAGAAATTGTCCCTGCAGAGGCGTCACATCATAGGGAGGTAGCCCTGCGTCAGCATTTGCCTTTAGCGAAGCAGTGAGAACACTATCCGCTGCGCAGAGTCGACTTTCAAAATAAGTATCGATCTCCTCCCAGATCTTGTCAGTCATTCGATTGTCCTCTCACTTTATAGGTACCAGCAGAACTTTCTCAAAACAGATGCTGCGGTCGCTGTGTATGTATTTTCCGAAGGGAGAGGTTCTGTGGTAAGCGTAAGAAGCGTGGAAAGGAATCAGCAACAACGCGTCTTCTGAAATCACTCAGTCCCACCTGTTCAACCATATCCAGATATTAGCGGATTCTGCGATTCCTGTCTCTGGTCGCACCTCGCACCTGCGTCGGAGTGAAACGCCGAACGCAGTTCTGGTCCCGACGTAAAAAGACTTCTCATTTCGAGCCAGAAATGTGGCTGCGAGTCGCCCAGTTTCGGCAGGCTTTCCACTGGAGATCACCCTCGGTTTTCGGGGCTGGTGCTCACTGTCGGGTACAGAACTCGGTTCAGGATATGTTGCAACATACTGTAAAATACTATAAACCTTGGA
>JAJDEL010000658.1 GCA_029259835.1 Planctomicrobium sp.
CCAACGTCAGTGACGCAGGACTAGAGCATCTCAAGGAATTGTACACTCTGACTGAATTGAATCTTCAGGGCACCAAGGTCACAAAAGAGGGCGTAAAAGAATTGCAGGCATCATTACCCGATTGCAAAATTGTGTATTAGAAGTGATTGGCTGATGCTGATCTCCAGAAGGCTCGCAAGCTCGATCCGTCTGTCGATGAAAAGTGACTCATAAGTGTGTCAGAATCTGGTGTTGGTTGAAGATGCTGTCTTTGAGTGGTCTTCAATTTGTGGTGGTCGAAGTATCTAAACTTTGGATACGTTCCCGAGATCTCACAAATTGGATACAAAATCAAGACACGAAAAAAGCCATAAACCGTTATAGTTTATAGCTTTAAAAGTGGAGGATAGGGGACTCGAACCCCTGGCCTCTTGCATGCCATGCAAGCGCTCTCCCAACTGAGCTAATCCCCCGGATTTGTGTCTCTCTTGAGTTAGGGAAGGCAAACCCCTATCTGTTAGACTCCTTTGGTTTCGGCAACTCAGCCAATTGAGATTGACGAAATTGCCGGTTTCTCTGGATTTTCTGATCATTTTGACCATCGGCAGCGTAATGCCATCGTCACAGGCTGTCAAGAATCGGTAGGTTACGAAATCTTAGGAACGATGACAGGTGTTGGTAACGATCACTCCTGCTAAAATCAGTGATTCAATTTCTAAACAAAATCACGTTTGCATCAAAGTGTGTTGATTCATCTATTGAGACAGAAACAAAGGTATAGCGTCCATGGCAACCGATGACATTGTGAAATCGGCTCAAGGATTGATTGCAGGAATCGATTCGGCAGAACTTGAAGAGTGGTTTGAATCGCTGGAAGATGTGCTGCATCGTTACGGTCCGGAAAAGACTCAGCAATTGCTGGTGCAACTTCGAGAGCGGGCATACCACCGTGGCGTGATGATGCCGTTCAAGGCGACGACTCCGTACGTCAACACAATTCCATTAGAAGAACAGCCACGTTATCCCGGTAACTTGGAAATCGAACGTCGCATTAAATCAATCATTCGCTGGAACGCGATGGCGATGGTCGTTCGCGCAAACAAAAAGACAGAAGACCGGGGAGCCGTTGGCGGACATATCTCAACGTTCGCGTCTTCAGCGACGCTTTACGAAGTGGCGTACAATCACTTCTTCCATGGGCGCACCGAAGACCACACCGGTGATCTGGTCTATTTTCAAGGACACGCTTCTCCCGGGATGTATGCACGCGCATTCGTTGAAGGGAGACTTGATGAGAGCCACCTGGAACATTTTCGACAAGAGGCTGTTCGTGGGCAGGGACTCTCTTCGTATCCGCACCCCTGGTTGATGCCGGACTTCTGGCAGTTCCCGACGGTTTCAATGGGGCTGGGACCGATTTGTTCGATCTACCATGCTCGCTTCCTGCGATACATGCAGCATCGCGGCATCATGGACACGTCAAAAACGAAGGTCTGGTCTTTCCTTGGAGATGGAGAGATCGACGAGCCGGAGTCACTCGGTGCGATTACACTGGCATCGCGTGAAAATCTTGACAATCTCGTTTGGGTCGTGAACTGCAACCTGCAAAGACTCGATGGACCAGTACGCGGAAACGGAAAAATCATCCAGGAACTCGAAGGTGCGTTCCGAGGAGCTGGTTGGAACTGCATCAAAGTTGTCTGGGGAGGAAACTGGGACAGCCTGCTGGCTCGTGACCACGAAGGAAAACTCATCAAGCGGCTCGGAGAAATCATTGATGGGCAATATCAGAAGTATTCCTGTTCCGATGGCAGTTATATTCGCGACCACTTTTTCAATAGTCCCGAATTGAAAGAATTCGTGAATCAACTGACTGATCAACAGTTAGAAAAACTGCGTCGTGGTGGACACGATCCTGAAAAAGTCTTTGCTGCCTATGATGTTGCCGTGCATCACAAAGGAGCACCAACCGTAATCCTCGCGAAGACAGTCAAAGGATATGGATTGGGAGAGGCGGGTGAAGGTCGCATGATCGCTCACAACACGAAAAAGCTGAATGACGAAGAGTTACATTCGTTTCGCGAGCGCTTCAGCATCCCCATCGATAAAGATGATGTTGAAAAGATGCCGTTCTACCGACCGGCAGAAGACAGCCCTGAAATGGCCTATCTGAAATCACGTCGCGAGCAGTTGGGTGGAAACATTCCAGCTCGTAAACCGACAGACGAGCGACTCGAGGTACCGATCCTTGAGCATAAAGCTTTTAAGCGACTTCTTGCTGGAACTGGCAATAAGAAAGCTTCAACCACAATGTCGTACGGTGGGATTCTTCGTGGTCTTTTAAAATCGAACGGACTTGGCGAACGCATTGTTCCCATCATTCCCGACGAAGCGAGAACTTTCGGGATGGAAGGATTCTTTGCAGATTTCGGAATCTATTCGAGCAAAGGTCAACTCTACGAGCCTGTCGACCGCGACGTCATGAGTTACTACAAAGAAGCCAAAGATGGTCAGATTCTTGAGGAAGGAATCAATGAAGCCGGGGCGATGGGGTCATTCATCGCAGCCGGAACGGCTTACAGTAATCTCGGCATCAACATGATTCCGTTTTATATTTACTACTCGATGTTTGGCTTCCAGCGTGTCGGTGACCTCATTTGGTGCGCTGCGGACAGCCGGGCAAAAGGGTTCCTCGTTGGTGGAACATCCGGGCGAACAACTCTTAACGGAGAAGGTTTGCAACACGAAGATGGTCACTCCCATGTCATGGCAGCCACTGTTCCGAATCTCATCGCGTATGACCCGGCCTTTGCGTATGAACTATGGGTGATCATTCAAGACGGTTTGCGTCGCATGTACGCAGAAGGTGAAGAGATCTTCTATTACCTATCCGTTTACAACGGAGCCTACGAGATGCCACCAATGCCGGAGGAAGACGGTGTTTCGGATGGTATCCTCAAAGGGATGTACAAGTTCAAAAGCACAGAGAGTGGTGAAGAACAAACAAAACGTCCGCAACTCTTCGGTTCCGGAACAATCCTCATTGAAGTTCTGCGAGCGCAAACGATCCTCCAGGAGAAGTACGGCATCGGCACCGATGTCTGGAGTGTGACGAGTTACAGTGAACTCTGCCGTGATGCGATGGCAGCCGATCGTTGGAATCGTTTGCATCCAGAGAGTGATCCGAAAAAGTCGAACCTGTCTGAAGCACTTCAGGGTGTTGATGGTCCGTTTGTTTCATCCAGTGACAATATCCGGATGGTTGCCGATCAAGTTCGTGAGTGGATTCCAGGTGAATACATCGTTTTGGGGACAGACGGCTTCGGTCGCTCGGACACGCGAGACGTCCTGCGTCGTCACTTCGAAATTGACGCCGAATGCACTGCTTTCGCGACACTCTCGGCTCTGGCAGATGAAGGTGCGTACGAGAAATCCAAACTGGCTCAAGTCTTGAAGGATTTGGGAATCGATCCGGAAAAGGTCGAACCGCGAACCGCGTAATTCATATTGAAGAATTGATTCCCGGTTAGCCGGACACTTGAAGTGTCCGGCAAAACTTGGATACACAATCAGCATCTCAACATTAGAAAACTCGATCATGGAAGCTGGAATTGTTGGATTGCCAAATGTTGGCAAAAGCACCTTGTTTAACGCCCTCACGTGTTCGCAATCCGCGCAGAGTGCGAACTATCCGTTCTGTACGATTGAACCAAACGAAGGGATCGTCAACGTTCCGGACGAGCGGTTGGGCATCATCGCTGGCTACGTGAATCCAGAGCGAATTCTGCACGCAGCGCTGAAGCTTGTCGATATCGCTGGCATTGTCGAAGGTGCGAGTGAAGGGGAAGGACTCGGAAACAAATTCCTCAGCCATATCCGCGAAGTCGATGCAATCATTCAGGTTGTTCGCTGCTTTGAAGACGAAGACGTCACGCACGTTTCAGGGAAAGTCGATCCGGTTTCGGATATCGACATTATTGAAATGGAACTGATGCTCGCTGATATG
>JAJDEL010000659.1 GCA_029259835.1 Planctomicrobium sp.
GCTTCGACGGATTTGAACTTACCTTTGTGGGCGTCCGTCGCGGTTTCAATTTTCTTACGGGCATCGACTTGAGAGTGTCCGAGTGCCTGCAATGCTTCGTTTGCTTCATTGATGACATCGCGGTCTTCGCGTTTCTCACCCATCTCTCCAGATTCGACGAGTAACGCAAACTTTGCCATTTTCCTTCGGAGTTTCGCGATGATTCTCTCTGCCACAGCCGGACCGATCCCTGGCAATGTGCTGAGTTGCTTCGCGTCCTGTTCTTCAATCGCCGTCGCGACCTCCTGAACAGGACGGACCATAGCTTGCAGTGCTTTTTTGACACCCACTCCATCGACGGAACAAATCAATTCAAAAAATTCCTTTTCAGCTTGATGCAAGAAGCCGACCAGTCGGGGTGTCAATCGCCCTTTCTGTGGGTTCCCATCGATGTAATGAATCGTCATCAGGGTCACTTCTTCATCAAGCTTTGTCTGTAACTGCCGACGCACAAACTCCGGGATGAGGACTTCGTATTCAAACGCCCCGACTTCAATCGCCGCTCCCTGACCGCGTAAGTCGCACAACTTCCCTGTAATTTTTTGAATCATTCCTCAGACACTTTCAATCAGCATGAGTGAGCGGACAAATGGAGTGCCCTGACGATGATGTCGGCGTCACTCACTTGACCGCTGGAATCGCCACTCTAACCATGCTGGCGGAATCACTCAATTGAGATCGGACGTGATTTTTCAACAAGTCATTCGCTAGACTTGGCGAGTTCAGTTCGCTCTTAAAAAGTCTGGGAAATCATGTTGAGAATGTTGATTGTGCTTTTGTCTCTGAATTCCGTTCTCTGCGCAGGGGATGAGGTTTACAAACTCGGCGAAGAGTCGATGCGGCAAGATGGTGTTCCACGCGGAGAAGTGACTGAGTACGTTTGGAAAAGCGAAATCTTTCCCGGCACGATTCGCCGCTACTATGTGTATGTTCCCAAGCAATACGACGCGAATACACCGACAGCCCTGATGGTTTTTCAGGATGGACACGCTTATGTCAGTGAATCGGAGAACGGGCAGTTTCGAGTGCCGGTTGTTTTTGACAATCTCATTCATGAAGGGGACATCCCACCTCTGATCGGGATTTTCATTGATCCAGGTCACAAGAAGGATGCTGTGCCAGAGAAGCGCGGCTGGCGACCATCACCGGAAAACCGCAGCTTTGAGTACGATACGCTTTCGGATCAGTATGCACGATTCCTGCTGGAAGAAATTCTGCCGGAAGTTGGTAAGCACTACAATCTCACCGACGACCCGAATCAGCGAGCGATCTGCGGGATCAGTTCCGGAGGCATTTGTGCCTGGACTGTCGCCTGGGAACGACCAGACGAGTTTCGAAAAGTCCTCAGCCACGTTGGTAGCTTCACAAACATTCGTGGTGGACACAATTGCCAAGCATTGATTCGCAAAACAGATCCAAAACCGATTCGCGTGTTCCTGCAAGATGGTTCCGGAGACCTCGACAACGCGCACGGCAACTGGCCCTTAGCGAACCAGCAAATGGCGGCATCGCTCAAGTTTGCGAAGTACGACCACAAATTCATCTACGGAGAAGGCGCCCACAACGGCATCCACGGCGGCGCAATTCTGCCCGAGTCACTGCGGTGGTTGTGGAGAAAAGAGGAATAGTAAAACGCAAAGACGCAAGGTAAACGTAGGTTGGGTGCAGCGGAGCGTAACCCAACACACGCGTTTGACGTTCATCAATGGTGAGTTCCGTTCTTGATGTTGCTGTGACCAACGAATTGGAACTATTCATGCTCGTTTCTCTTAACCACCTTCCACTCATCATTGACGAACTTCACCCACCCTACTGTCAGGTTACTCACTCATCAGTCACGTGCGTCCCTTTGGGTTATTTCACTTTGAATGTTCCTTCCGGAAAATCACCGGGAACGTTGATTCTAAAGTCAATCAAAGTGTACTTGATATCATTTTTTTTGTATTGAGGTGGCGGGTTTCCTTTTAATTTCGCAATTTTTGCTAAACTCTTGAGCATGGAACGAGTGTAGTAGAATTCTAAGATAGCGCGTTCTGCGACCAAAACCCCAGATGCGTCCATCCGGTATTTCTCAATTTCAGTTTTTCCACCTCCAAGAATTCCTTCGGGCATTTTACTGAATAGTCGTTTCACGCATGATTTCCCCTCGAATCGAATTATTTCTGCTGACCATTTCTCATTGTTTGCTGGATGAGTCCACTCAAGAATCTTTACCTCATCACTCCCACTCCTCACCACCACAGAGCCACCTGCTTCTATGACCGTTTGTAGCTGTTCTGCAATCCTCCCCAATGCCAGTGGGTTACGGATGGGAATGCGATATGGCGCATCATAAACAACTGTCTGGGGAACTAGTTGGATTGGTCTGCCATCAGAGAAAGATTGCGGAACTAATCGGATCGAGATTACGGCTTCACCTGTGTTTACCCACTCTCTCGTGGCATCGTATCCCGCTTCTGTGTCCCACTGTCCACTTCCTGACTTTTCCAGATAGCGTACGCGACCAACATCATCACGACGAATTGTCGTATTGTGGTAACGTTGAGCGCTTCCCTTTTGAGTCTCCCAAAGCGACTCAGAGTAGAAAGTTTGAACCTTTTTGTTCCATTGTCGTTCCTGTTCAATGATCTCACGCACTAACGGATGTATCTCAGGCTCATCTGCCCATGTAGGCAAGCTTGAATTTAGGCACTGTGAAAACAAAACAACTAATACAAGCGTGAATTTCATAGCCAATCTCCAATGCCTTAGGGATAATAGGCTGGATGTAGCGGAGCGTAACCCAACAAACGAGTTGGGCGTTCATCAATAGTAGGTTTCGTTCTCGATGTTCAGGGTGAACAACGAAATGAAAACAATCATACTCGATTGTCCCATCGACTTGGCACTCATCAACGACGAACTTCACTCAGCCTTATGACTTAAACAGCCACCTCAGAAAACGTTCGCGAATCGGTCACTTCTCCGCGGATGGCGGCGGCGGCGACCATGACGGGACTCATCAATAGCGTTCGACCGGTGGGGCTGCCTTGGCGGCCTTTGAAGTTTCGGTTGGAGGAGGAGGCACACATCTCGCGTCCCTGAAGTTTGTCGGGATTCATTGCCAGACACATTGAGCAACCGGCAGCTCTCCATTCGAAACCGGCTTCTGCGAAGATTTTGTCGAGACCTTCCTTCTCTGCCTGACGCAGAACCAGTTGCGAGCCAGGCACGACGAGTGCTTTCACACCATCGGCGACTTTGTTTCCTTTGGCGATGGCGGCGGCTTCGCGCAGGTCGGAAATTCTTCCGTTCGTACAGGAACCGATGAAAGCGACGTCGATCTTGACGCCGTTGACTGATTGTCCCGCTTCGAGTTCCATGAATTCCAAGGCTTCTTTGACGCCGACTTGATCTTCGGTGTCGAATTCTTCAACGGCAGGAATACTCTCGCTGATACCGACGGACTGACCGGGGTTAATGCCCCAAGTGACGGTCGGTTCGATGTCCGCCGCGTCGAAGACGACTTCGTCATCGAATTCCGCTTCTTCACCAGAAGCGAGCGTGAGCCACCACTTCGCGGCCTTCTCGAATTCTTCACCTTTGGGAGCGAACGGGCGACCGCGAAGGTATTCGACGGTCGTTTCATCTGGATTGATGTACCCGCATCGAGCGCCGCCTTCGATACTCATATTGCAGACGGTCATCCGCTCTTCCATCGTCATCCGGTCGAAGACTTCTCCGGCGAATTCGTAGGCGTAACCGATGCCACCTTTCACACCGAGATGGCGGATGATGTGCAGGATGACGTCCTTCGCGAAGACGCCGGGAGTCAACGTGCCATTGACGACAACGCGGCGAACCTTGGGGCGATTCATAGCGAGCGTTTGCGTCGCCAGAACGTAGGCGACTTGTGAAGTTCCGATGCCGAATGAGATTGTTCCGAAAGCACCATGAGTCGAGGTGTGACTATCACCACA
>JAJDEL010000660.1 GCA_029259835.1 Planctomicrobium sp.
CCGACTATCAATGGCAACCCGGCCAGCTCAGGTCGGTCTCGCTCTTCAACGGAAGCGTAATACGCGTCCATATCAACGTGAAGAATCATCCAATCTCGCCACTTGAAAAGCAGTTGTTTCTCATGAGATTTTAATAAAAAGGAGCTAAACTATAAACGAATGTTCACTTACCTTAAACAGATCTTGCTGCTGATCTGGAAATGGTTCTATAACGTCCAGAAAATGGACGGCTCCTATTGTTCAGAAGTCGTTGAAACGCAAAGGATTGCAATGAATCGATCGGCCCGTGATTTTCTAATCGTTCTGACGATCGCCACGAGTTGCTTCTTCATAAATTTGGGAGGCCCACACCTTTGGGATCGTGATGAACCTAGAAATGCTGGTTGTGCGGCAGAAATGCTGGCAGCAAATGATTGGGTCGTCCCCACTTTTAATGCCGAGCTACGCGATCACAAACCAGTGCTCACCTACTGGTTCATGATGGTCTCTTACCTTGCGTTCGGAGTGACAGAATTCGCCGCGAGATTTCCATCGGCACTGCTGGGTGTCGGAACGACGATGTTAACATTCTTTCTCGGTCGTCGACTCTTCAGTCCGTCTGCAGGTCTCTGGTCGGCAATAGCTCTCTCTACGACAATGATGTTCGGTGTCGCCTCGCGCGCTGCCACACCTGACGCGCCACTCATTTTTTTCTCCACGCTCGCGATTGCGATCTATGTTTGGGGAACAACATCGGCGATTCGGGATGAAGAACAAAGAGAGTTGTTCCCGTCGAAGTGGAGCATCGTTGCGGCAATGTATCTGGCAATGGGGCTGGCGGTCCTTGCCAAAGGTCCAGTAGGAGTGATTCTTCCGACGGCGGTCATCGGAATGTTTCTGTTGATTAAACGACTTCAGAACACAAAAACAGAAAGTGCTTCTTCTTCGGGATTCATTTCTCGTATTCAGGCGATCTCTCGACCGTTCGCTCCGATTCATTTTTTGAAGACCTGTTGGTCGATGCGACCGGTCACGGCAGTTCTTTGCGTTCTAGCTGTGGCGTTGCCGTGGTACGTCCTGGTTCATTTGAAGACTGATGGAGAGTGGACTTACGGTTTCTTCGTTAAGCACAATGTCGGTCGCGCAATGGACTCCATGGATGGACATCGCGGAAATGTCCTCTTCTATCCAATCGCTTTGATTGTTGGCTTCTTTCCCTGGTCGACCTTCTGGATCCCAACATTGCTCGATGGAATCAGGCAATTGAAAGCAAAATCGAAGTGGGGTGATGGGTACCTGTTCGCTTTTTGCTGGATTGGTGTCTATCTCTGCTTGTTCTCAATCGCAAAGACCAAGCTTCCGAGTTATATCACACCTTGTTATCCCGGTATGGCACTCGCCGTTGGGGTATTTTTAGATCGTTGGTCTCAAGGTGACATTGCGCTGTCGAAAACTTGGAGGCGGCTCGCGTTTGGATCGCTCATTGTTGTCGGAGCAGGAGTTCTGACCGCAATTCCAATTGCCGCGAAGCTCCTGGTGCCCGATGAGGCATTCTTAGGACTTCTTGGATTCATCCCGGTCACTGGAGGGATCGTTGCACTTCTCGCAGCAGAAAAAGGGAAGTCTCGTCGAGCCATTCTCACGACGGCAGTTTCGGCAATTCTGATGTCGCCAGCTATCTTTGCATTTGCCGCAGCAGAAATTGACGATCATCGACAAATCGACAGACTCGTCGAGATGATGTATCGAGGAGAGGAAATCGACGCGGTCGATCTGATTAGTTTTTCAAGCACGGAAGCAAGCTGGATTTTTTACGCACGACAGCCTATCGAACGTTTCATGGATCCAGAGGAAGCATCAGTGGAACTCATGAAGCGCTCTCCATTAGGACAGCCGCGAGTCCTGGTCACCACTGAAAAACGAATGAAAAAGCTGGAACCGTTTTTGCTAGAAAACACATTCACAATCCAGCAAATGCCCTACTTTTTGGAAGAGACAGACATCGTCGTGCTGCGACCAAATTCTGAAATTGTTCAAACGACTGGGGAAGAACACGTTCGTGCTGTTCGCTGAGATTAATAGATTGCCGCACGCTTGAAGTGTGCGGTAATAAAATAGATTTCCTTAGGAACTATCCCGAATTTGATTCCCAATATCAGCCGTTGGGGCGATAGCCCCGGATCGAATTCCGGTTCACTCTCAGAACCGGGGCGAGCTCCCTGCGGCTCATATAGACCTAATCAATTCGGTCAATTATTACGGGACTATTCCTTAGGACAACAGCAACTCCAAGTCCTCGGCAGTGAGGTCGGTCAGAGGGGTGTTCTCTCCTTCGAGGATCGCGTCTGCAAGCTCGCGTTTCTTCTGTTGTAATTCCAGAATTTTCTCTTCAACGGTGCCACGGCAGATAAGACGGTAAGCAAAGACCTGATTCGTTTGTCCAACACGATGTGCTCGGTCGATTGCCTGAGCTTCAACTGCAGGATTCCACCATGGGTCGAGTAGGAATACATACTCGGCAGCCGTGAGGTTTAAGCCGAGTCCACCAGCTTTCAAAGAGATCAGGAAAACAGATGTTTCTGGGTCGTCTTGGAATTGCTCAACAACCTCTTGTCTGTTTCGGGTTTGACCATCCAGGTATGCGTACTTCACACCTTTGTCATCGAGGTGTTTCTTAACAATTGACAACATGCTCGTGAACTGAGAAAAGACGAGTGACTTGTGCCCTTCCTCGATCAACTCTTCGAGCTGCGGAATCAGCATATCCAGCTTCGCAAACGGATCTTCCTCGCTTCCTCGGTCGAGCAGTGCCGGGTGACATGCCGCTTGACGCAGTCGAAGCAACGCTTCCAGAACGTGCATCCGGGTTTTACCCATGCCTTGTTCTTTGACGAGTCCGAGAAGCGAATCGCGGTAATGGTCGCGAAGTTCGTCGTACAACTCCTGTTGCCGGTCTCCCATACGGCAGTAGATTGTCTCTTCGAATTTTTCTGGGAGGTCCTTGGCAACTTCTTTCTTTGTTCTTCGCAGCACGAAGGGTCGGACACCTGCCGCAATCAGTTGGCGAGATTTCGCGTTCGCGGCATCAGTGGCGTGCGATTTGAAAATTGAACTGCGACCGAGCATTCCGGGATTGAGAAACTCAAAGATCGACCAAAGATCACCGAGGTGGTTCTCAATCGGAGTTCCACTCAAGGCGATGCGGTTGTGAGCGCGGAGTAATCTGGACGCCTTGGCAGCCTGAGACGCTGCGTTTTTGATTGTTTGAGCTTCATCAAGTACGGCGTAGTCGAACTCGAATTCCTTCAAGTCAAGAATATCGCGGCGCAGTGTGCCGTACGTTGTGAGAATAATGTCAGTCTTTGGCACCTCCGGTAGCAATTGAGCTCGATCCGGACCGGAGTATTCGAAAAAAGTTAATTCGGGTGAGAATTTTTGAATTTCCTGGACCCAATTGAACATCAACGATTTCGGAACGACGACAAGAGAAGGAAGCTTCTTCTTTCTCCCTGAAATCCGTTCCTGAAAAAGGGCCAACATTTGCACTGTTTTTCCCAAGCCCATATCATCGGCGAGACAGCCACCGAATTGATAGTCTTGAAGGAAGTGCAACCACCCTAACCCTTCGCGCTGATAAGGCCGCAATTCGCCGACAAAACCTTTCGGTTCTCCCCGATCAGGGACACCATCAAACGATGCCAGTTTGGCTTTCAGTTCGAGGTATTTTTCATCAAAGTCGACAAACTCCTGCGCCGACAACAGTGCATCAACAATTCCAATTTGCGTCGTTGAAAACTTCAGCCCTTCTTCATCGACGTTGCCTAAACCAGCCAAAATCCCATATTGCTGTAACCACTCCTCAGGCAAAATTCCTAGTGACCCATCGTCCAGGCGGATCGTCTGATCGCCTCGAGTGAGAGCTGCCAGGAGTTCCGGGAAATTTGCTTTATTGCCTTCAAAATCGATATCGGCTGTCAGCTCGAACCAGTCAATTCCGGACCGAACATTGAACTTCACGGATCCCGCCTGACGGACTTCGTTCCCATCAGCATGGACTTGCCAACCTGCGGCGACGAGTTCGCGCACCGCCCGCCCCAATTCACTGACGGGGATATCAACATCGTGAGCACTTTGCCTGTGATCGACCAAGCGGCGGAAACCGAGTTCGTTCAGTTTTGCCCAATACTCCGCTTCCTGTTTTTGAT
>JAJDEL010000067.1 GCA_029259835.1 Planctomicrobium sp.
CTTGGATGACCGCTTGAAGCTTGTTCAACAGGTCGCTCATTCCGCCTCGGAGTGTGGCGAAGAGTCCATATCGCGCTCCGCTCGCGTTTGCATCTTGTTTTTCTTGACTCGCTGTGCGGCGTAAACCTTTGATCAGGCTGCCGTGTCGTTTTTCCAGTTCCACAAATCGAGGCAATGTTGCTTTCAGACTGAGTTGTTCCGGGTCAGACGTATAAATTCCACCGACCATTGGCTGCACGATGCGATCAAGCATCTCCTGTCCGAATCGTCGACGGACAAACGCCGCCAGGCTCTCATCGCTGTCGTCTCGTTTTCGAGGAATAAAATACTCGGCAGCCATTCGAAGTTTCCCCAGCGGCGACAACAACGGCGTCGTCAACATCGGACGAACTTTGCTCGGAGCCAGAAGATTAAACCCCACCGGCGTCACAATCGTTTTTCCACGGTGCAAAATTAACGAACGTTGAAACTCAGGGTTCGGCGAGATCAACTCATCCTGCATTCCGAGCCGGTTCACAAGATCGACCGCCCACGGTTTATTCGTAATGAAAGAGTCAGCGCCGGTTTCAATCGTGTAATCACCAACTTGTTTGGTTCCGAAAACACCACCGAGTCGTTCCGACGCTTCCAGCAGAACAACTTCAACAGTTTGTTCACTTTCTCTGGAAAGTTCAATCAGCCGATGTGCCGCCGCCAGCCCGGTGATTCCTCCACCAATGACAACGATTCGTCGAGAGTCTGGCTGAGGAAATGTCATGGAAATGTGATTTCAAATGGAATGGACCGATGGAACTAAACTCATCAAGGCACAGTGTTGCCGGTTTGTTGCCACTCAATCAAGAGTCGACAACAGTGGGAATCAGCAATTCCCGCCAGTGAAAGTCGATTTCACTCGCTCTCACATCATTTCAATTGACTTTGACAACGATACGAGAGTACTCACGCTGAACGTGTCGGTCTCAAATTACCGACGAAGTCTGTCCAACTGGTGGAATCAGTGCGGCATTTTCAGAGATGGTTCGTCGCCTTGCTCTACATCGCTCTCGTTCCGGCAGCGTTGAGCGCTCAAGGTTCGTCTCAACCAGAGCCGTTTCTTCTGCCACCGCCACTTCTTCCTTTACAACCACAACCATCCTCTGCGCAAAGTCGCGTTCAGAGCCTCTACTCAGGATCAACAACTCCTGTAACAGCATCCGGTATCCTGCCTGTTTCCGCGGAGATTGTACAACCACCATTGGTCCCTCCCGCTGCAAGTGACAACCTGACTCAAGTTACCTGGAATCACGAGAACATTTATTCTGACTCAGATCCATACTACGAGTCCGACTACGAACCGTACTTTGAAGACGAATTTAGTGAGTGCGACGAGTTTGCAAACGAGTCGTGGCTTCCATTTGGACTTGAATGGACCAAGCACCGGTTAACAACGACTGTTCTCCCAGGTAGTGATGACGGCTTGGGAATAACGACTGTTGATTTCCGAACGCAATTCTCTTTGAAGCAGTTTCCAATGGTGCAAGTGACCCCACGCTTTCGCTGGCACTCTTTGGATGGTCCCGACTTCACCGACCTTCCAAGCCGCATCTTCGAGCACGCTGTCGACTTCACGCTGTTTCTCCCGTTCAATGAACAGTGGAGCTTTTATGGGGGCCTTGCTCCAGGACTCTACTCCGATCACGACAACAATTCCTCAGACGCTTTCCGCCTGACTGGTCAAGCGTTGTTTTTCTACAAGTATTCCGAGCAACTCAAATTGGCGTTTGGGTTTGTTTACCTGGATCGCGAAGATGTGACCGCCCTGCCTGTCGCTGGTGTCACATATGTTCCGGCAGGAATGCCGGATTTGAAATTTGACATCATGTTTCCGAAACCGAGAATCTCGTATCGGTATTCCAACGATGGAATTCGCGAACGGTCCATTTACCTAAGTGGCGAATTCGGTGGGGGAACCTGGGCGATTGAGCGAGCCAGTGGAGTGGACGATGTCGCGACTTACGGAGATCTGAAACTCGCATTGGGAATCGAGCACAAACAAACAAACGGCTTGACATGGTTCCTGGAAGGCGGATACGTCTTCAGCCGCGACCTTGAGTATTCCTCTGGTGCAAACTTCGACATTGACGACACCGGCATGATTCGAGTCGGACTGACACGTTAGGCTGCACCTGGGCAAGGGGTTAGGGATTGAGGGGCAAGGGAAAGTGCGGTTAGATAGTTGGATAGCGATGCGGAAAGTAAACCCTTGAAATGCCGGTCGCACTGGAAAAGTCTGAATACAGTTATCGGATTGGAATGAGACGAAGTTCTCCCAACTCCTCCGCAATTCACTCCATCGAATAGAATGCTGAATATTTTTCTCCTTGTCCCTTAATCACTAGCCCCGAGTCCATCTCTCGACTGGTCTTGCTAATTCGACACGAGTGTGGGAAAAGGGAGTGACCATCTTCATTCACAAAAACATGAATCCATGTCGACTGTCACTGACTCAGAAATAAAACTTGCCACCGAAGACTCCAACGAAGAAGAGGATTCGACTGGATGGCTTTCTGACTACCTCATCGCCAGCACAGAACAGTTGATCATTCTATTTGGACTGTACGTCTTTTCAATCGGTCCGATGTACTGGATTTGGCTGGGCGCAAAGTATGTTGACGGCAGCTACTACATCGCAGCACTCTACGAACCTTTGTGGATTCTTTGCGGGTTGGTTCCATTCTTTGGAGACTGGGTCAACTGGTACGTCAGGCTCTGGATTTTCTGATTGCTCGCCGTACATTTGAAATGCAAGGCTAAAGTTGTCGCTCTACTGATTTTCGACAACGCACGGTTTTGCAAGTTGCTTGAGTTGCGGGATATCAAACGATTCCAGCAACCCGAAGCAGAAGAGTTCTGGCGCCTGCGAGACATTCATGTCTTTCGAGATGATTTGCTTGAGGCTGCTAAAACCGTCTTTTATTTCAACACGACTCAACGACTCAGGATCCAGTGCAGCGGTAGTCAGGGCAATCAAACCTGTCCGTTTCCCGAGTGAGTGAATTTCAATTGGACCGTCGCTCTCTTTCTTCACCCATTCAATGACCGCAGAAACTTGGGCCGTCTGAATACCCAGTGGTCGTTCACCGACTGAAGAGACGAGTAGTCCATACAAAAAATCTCGCTGCGAAATTTTCGACTCGCCAAAGTAAAACGGATCGATTGCGATGACTCGCTTGCCAGCAGCGAGCAGGTCCGTGACCGAAGCTGTCGTGCTTCCTCGACCCTCATCAGACAGCAGAATCACAGTGGCCTTTGCTTTGCCTTGTGGAATAAATTCTGTTGCCGGGATAGTCCAGTCGCTGCCAAGTTTCAACCGCCAGGCTTGGGCTGTTCCTTGCTTGCTGTCCAGCTCAACACTTTGCACAGGCTGAACTTCGTAATGCTCAAGACGCAGAATTTCTTTCAACTGTTCGCGTTGTTGTTCAACACTTCGTGAAGACTTGACTGGGAGGTCTTTCATTAACTTCAAAGCAATTGCATGGAAGTCAAGATTCTCTTTCGGCAATTCGACATCCAGTTGCTCTTTAGTTTTGATTTCATCAGCGGAGGTAATTTCTTCTGCCGAGAAATTCGAGTCATCGGAGAAGAAGTGATC
This sequence comes from Planctomicrobium sp., assembly GCA_029259835.1. Taxonomy (GTDB): domain Bacteria; phylum Planctomycetota; class Planctomycetia; order Planctomycetales; family Planctomycetaceae; genus Thalassoglobus. Next base: position 3,632 of record JAJDEL010000067.1, read on the forward strand.
GCCCATCATTTTGTAAAGTTGTTGTCGATTATCGAGACCGAAGTTGTGCGTCCCAGGGTCCGTATTCACATGCGTTCGCAGGTTGTCACTTTTGTTGTACAGATCAAACACGGGCTGCGACGCTGCAACGAGTGGACCTTTTGCGTGACCGGCTTTGAAACAGCAATTGTCTTCGGCATTAAACGTCAGTAAGGTCGGGCGCGGAGCGCGCATTGCTGTTAAGTGGTTGTAGTCAGCCGTCATACCGAGGTCGACAGGCGTCTGTTCAGAATCACCCAGGTCACTGGTGAATCTTGCTCGCGTTTTGAAACTGGAATATCCTGCGACCGGGTTTGAGAGGGTCACACGAGGATCGAGCGATGTAATGAAAATCGTCTGCCAGCCGCCGCCGGAAAGTCCAGCAACTGCGACTCGCTTAGGATCGGCATGCGGATGTTCAAGAAGAATATCGAGACCGCGCGTCATATACAGGAAATGAGTCGCGATACCACTTGTTCCGCAAAGGTCAATCTGGTTCATTTTGTAATGATAAAAACCATCTGTTTTCAGTTGTCCCATGCCAAGCCATTCGACATTCAAGACAATCATTCCTCGCTTGACCTGATTGATGCAGCGGAGTTGTTTGTATTCGGCAACCTTGCCTGACCCGTCGTGACCGTTCACGTTCATCACGACCGGAACTTTTCCTTTCAAATCATTAGGTTCGTAAAGCACCGCCGGAATCCAAAGCCCTGGAATCGCTTCATATCGTAGCTTGCGAATTTTGTATCCCGGACCACCTTCAATGGTCTCCAGCCACACGACTTTCTTATCTGCATCACGCCAGTTTGCCGCTTCTCCCCGAAAAATCACATCGCTAAATACGGCTTGCCGTCGACCTTCAATGTACTTCTCCCACACAGCTCGCGTTGTCACTTCGGGCATCGGTAGAACGCGAGACTCTGTGTATGCCTGCACCTCTTGCCAGGGAAGGTCTGGTTCAATCACCCGATGTTGAAGCGCCTTCTCGATTTCTTTCGATTCCTCAGACCATGATGGTGATGTAAAGCAGAACAGCAGCAGAGAAGTGATGATAAAACGACGCATGGAGAAAATCCTTGGATTTTTATTGTGAGAACCGGTCAGCCAACAACTGATGCATTCCAAATTCGAATGCTTATTTATAATCCTACTCTTAATCCCACACCACTCAACGCTTCATTCAGCAACAGATGACTCACCCGGTGGAAATCACGCGCCAAGAGCTCTCATTACACACTGTGGTTTCCACTTGTGAACGTGGATGGTTTCCCCGGTGGATCACCGGGGGCTAAATGAGAAAAAACCGTCGCGTTAGGTCATCAACGTCTCTTGAAACACTGTTTTCGTCAACTCCCACATCTTCGGTGATAGAACATGACCTGTGTCCGGTTCAATAAATGACGTGAACTGCTCACTTGCGCCAGCTGTGGAGTATGCGTCTTGAATTGTTTTGATGCCTGCTCTGACTTCATCAATCGGAGAACCACCATCGGTCTCACCGAAGTTCAGATGCAAACGGCGCGGAGCGATCAGCCCGGCGATGTCTGGGGTGTCTCCATATTCGTGAATTCCGGGGATGAAATTTGGAAAGCAATGCAAAATTTTAGTACGTTCAATCGCTGCATAAGTTGGCAAACAACAATTCCCGACGAGGCACCTCAGACGCTCGTCCCAAGGACCGACCAGCCAGGTGTGTGTTGACCCCATCGAGTGACCGTAACAACCGAGTTTATTCGCGTTGACCTCTGGGCGAGCAGAGATGTAATCGACCGCGCGCCGCATGTCGAGAATATTCTTCCAAGCCATACACTTTCCGGAAACGGTTTGCTTCAGAAATTCGTATCGTTCGAACGCGCCCCCTTTCAGTTTCTCCTCAGAGTCTTGACGTTCCTCAAAGCAGAGGGCGTCAGGGCACACAACAACATACCCGAGCTTGACCAATTCAAGACCGGTGTGGTGCATCGGATTCCCTGCGAGTCCGGCGGGTTCAGTCTTCCCCAAATGCCATTGCCCGGCATGTTGATGCCAGATGCAAATACCTGGCGCTGGTGACTGAGCGGAAACGCCATCGGGGATCATCAGGATCGCCGGAATTGCATCTCCTGGTTCGGCTTCATAAGTCACCCATTGAAGCTGGTAGCCGGCCTTTTGCTCGGTCTTCAAAACTGATGGTTTGAGATCGTTCGAATCAGGCCACGGCCCCCCCAAACATCTTTGTAGGTGGTCGCGAAACGAAGACTCC
>JAJDEL010000661.1 GCA_029259835.1 Planctomicrobium sp.
TGGCTCGTGCATCTTCGGCTTCCTGAATCTTCCCACATTTCACGTAAATCACCGAGAGCTGCGTGAACGAAAAAGAGTCATTCGGAGCAAGCTCACAGACTTTCTTCGCATGCTCAATCGCGTCTTCAAACTGCCCCATTCGCTGCAAGTAGACCGATAGTGCCGAATGAGCGTCGGAGTGCTCCGCGTCAACTTCCAGGACTTCTCGAAGTTGCTTCACCGCTCCTTCAAGATCACCTTGGTTCTTTAACTCAACAGCCTGATCGTACATTTCATGTGTGCTGGGCATTCTGCATGACTCCATTGAATTCTTAGCGACCTCTCACCAAAGAAGAAAATGCGTTTCTTCCGCAGTTAAAATTGTTTCATTGCAGCAATGATAGACGCCTGCAGCGATTGGCGAAACACTTGAGCTAGTGGGATTTCTCCGCTGGAGTCAAACTCGCATCCATCACGTTATTGCGTGAGACTTGCTAATCAGGATTCGAGCAGACCCTCTACCTGATTCTGAAACCGGCGAACATTCATACTCGTTTGACGGTCCACAAACTGATCGCTAACTTTACGACCTGCTGAGAAGATGTTCGGATCAGGCAACCTTTAACGACTGCGACCATTCTGTTTGTCGTGGTTTTCGTTACAAAAAAGCGAAATATGTCGAAGGTTCCTCTTTTCTTCGTCCGATCAAATATGACACGTCGGCGCAGTAGCCAAGTGGCCTAAGGCGACGGATTGCAAATCCGTTATTCCCCGGTTCGAATCCGGGCTGCGCCTCTTTTTCTCCCTAATTGATGTGTCCGCCCCCCTCTCTCTTAGATTTCGGGAGGCGATCCTGAGCCTCTCTTTTCAATGAATAACGTCGCAATTTCTCGAAATCGCGACTCATATTCAGACCGAGGTGGCACGATTTGATGCCAAAAGAAGCAATTGGTGGAACACCTCACATTCCTGAGAGCCATAACGCTCCGATACTTCCTCCAACTGGTCGAACGCCAGACAACGACCTACAAGCCTGATTTTTGTTCACGCATGTCATTGCTGGAACTAAGTCTCGAAATACAGAGGATTCCCCTGATATGAAACGTGTTTATGTTTTTTCTGCCCTGGTCATCGCCTCAATCTTCACTCTTGCAGTGTCGTCCCAGGCGGCCCCTCCATTTAGCCTTTCTCGGACTTCTGCACATCAGTTGAAGTGGCAAACGAACCTCCAGGCGGCACACAAGATCGCCTCTGCTGAAAACAAGCCAATGCTGCTTGTTTTTGGGGCCGACTGGTGCCATTACTGCAAAAAGCTCGAGAAGGAAACTCTCAATTCCAAAGAGGTTTCCAGCTATGTGAATGACTCATTCGTCGCCATTCACCTCGATGCTGACAAAGACAAGAGAGTCGCAGAAATATTGAAAGTCAGCTCGCTGCCTTGCACAATCGTGCTCAGTCCGAACGCTGATCTCCTGGGGCGAATCGAAGGTTTTTACACCTCGGCTCCTTACTATAAACAGTTGGCGACCGCACGCCAGAAGCATCAAGTTGCAGTCAGAACTTCAGGGTTTGCTCAGTAAGAACCTCGCTGCCACCGCATTTAAGAGAGTTGAGGCAGCCTCTATTTCTCAGATGAAACCCAAAAAGGGGAAGAGGACTTCGGCTTCCCCTTTTTGTTTTGTGATGGGCAAGCATTGGGCACCGCGTCGACCAGCCTTGGTATTTGATTCTGTCGAGGGAGTGGTCATCTTTAATGCGTCTCTTCGTACTGGTATGATTATCACTCACAGGGAATTCTGTCCCTGATCCTTGCCAGGTGATGAAGAGCGACACACCATGAAGAACACTGACGCTGCCCGCCACTTCGAAGAGATCGGCGACTTGCTTGAAATTCAGGGAGCGAACTCGTTTCGCGTCCGCGCTTACCGAAATGCTTCACGTACGATCGAAGACCTCGTAGAGCCAATTAGCAGCATTGCAGAAGAAGGCGAAAAAGTGCTGCTTGAATTGCCTGGAATCGGGAAGGATATCGCCGCGAAAATTGTCGTTTTGATAAATTCTGGAACGACTCCTCAACTGGAGAAACTCCGCGAGGAAGTCCCTGCAGGCGTGGTGCAAATGCTGCGAATCCAAGGCATCGGGCCGAAAAAGGTCAAAACCCTCTTCCAGGAACTGAATGTCACGACACTTGCCGAACTCAAAGAGGCTGCCGAGAACGGTGCTGTTGCTGAACTCAAGGGATTCGGCAAGAAAACCGCTCAGATTATTCTCGATGGGCTTGAGCATCTGGCTCAGGTGGGGAATCGCTTCTTGATCTCCGAAGCACTCGTTCCAGCAGAATTAATCGTAAAAGACCTCCTTAATCTAAAGTCAGTCAAGCAGGCATCAATCGCAGGAAGTGCGCGGCGGCGCAAAGAAAGTTGTGGCGATCTTGACGTGTTGGCGACATCGTCTGATTCCAATGCAGCAATGGACTTGGTGGAGAACCACGAGTTGGTCGAGAAAGTTCTGGCTCGCGGGGAGACGAAACAGCGCGTCCGCCTGCGATCCGGAATCGAAATGGACTTGCGCGTCGTTCCTAATGAATCTTACGGGGCTGCGATGCAGTATTTCACCGGCTCAAAAGAGCACAATATCATTATCCGGCAACGTGCCCAGAAACGTGGCCTCAAATTGAACGAATACGGGCTGTTTCGTGACGAAGAAGTCATTGCGGCAAAAACTGAGGAGGAAATCTACAAGGCCGTTGACCTCCCTTGGATTCCCCCGGAACTGCGCGAGAACCGGGGGGAAATCGAGAAAGCCGAGAGTGGAAACCTCCCAAAACTGGTCGAACTGAAGGACATCCAAGGTGACCTGCACATGCACACGACCGCCACAGACGGGACGGCGAGCATTCGCGAAATGGCGGAAGCGGCCCGGGAACGCGGCCTCAAATACATTGCGATTACTGATCACTCGAAGCGAGTGACGATGGCGAACGGCCTCGACGCCGAGCGGCTTCGCAAGCACTGGGCGGAAATTCGCAAGGTTCGCGAGGAATTCTCCGATGTTGAAATTCTCTGTGGCATTGAATGCGACATTCTCGAAGACGCAAAAATGGATCTTCTAGACGATGTTCTTGCCGAGGCAGATTGGGTGATCGCAGTTTTACACTATGGCCTCAAACAACCCCGCGAACAGATTATGAAGCGATTGCTCAACGCGGTGCGGAACCCGCATGTCAGCGTAATCGGGCATCCCAGCGGTCGCATCGTGAGTCGCCGCCCTGGCGCCGACATCAACTATCCGGACCTGTTCAAAGCGGCTGCTGACAACGGAGTCCTCATGGAAATCAACGCACACCCATCAAGACTCGACCTCGACGACATCCAGGCCGCATCCGCCAAGGACTACGGCATTCCCATCGTGATCAATACCGATGCACACTCCACAACCGGATTTGATGTCATGAAGTACGGCGTTTACCAGGCACGTCGAGCAGGACTGGAGAAGAAAGACGTCGCAAACACCCTCACGTTTTCGAAATTCAAAAACCTCTTGCGTAAACAACAATAACTGAGCCGCACACTGCAAATGTACGGCTAAACGGATCAATACCATCCAACACCACAGACAGCTTCGTTCCGACTTTGACGGGCTGTTGATCTCATTTTGAATCGTGTACGATCCTGCGTGAGACGCTGAATATCAACTGTTGACGACGACTACATAGAGAAAACCACATGCCGCTGGAACGCATTAGTCGAACCTGTTTCAACATGGTTCATGGAAAGAATCTGGTCTATAACCAGTGCTGGGAAGACCCTCGGCTCGATCGCCAGGCACTGGAGTTCTCTCCCGAAGACAACGTTGTCGTCATTACATCCGCCGGTTGTAACGCACTGGACTACTCTCTAAAGGGCGTCAATCATGTCTACGCTGTTGACATGAATTATCGCCAAAACGCTCTTCTAGAACTCAAAAAAGCGGCTCTGCAAAACCTGGACTACGAATCGTTCTTCAGCCTGTTCGGAAAAGGACGTCTGGAGAGCTGGAATACCGTCTACCCCGAAAAACTTCGCGACGCTTTACCAGAAGACGCACAAAAATTTTGGGACCGCCACGGGAAATTCTTCAAAGGAACCGGACGGCGACCGAGCTTCTACTTTCGTGGAACATCGGGGCTTTTTGCCTGGATGGTCAACGGTTATGTTGATCGCGTAGTCAAGCTGCGGGAACCCATCAACCAAATCCTCGCTGCGAAAACAATCGAAGAGCAACAGGAAATCTTTTACGAACAGAACCTAAAGGAGTCCCTCTTCCGACCGATGATTCGTTGGATGCTCGGTCGCGACA
>JAJDEL010000662.1 GCA_029259835.1 Planctomicrobium sp.
ATCCGCATTAGCGTTACTGGAAGTTGGCTTTCATGTTGTTCTCGTCGGGAGAAAAATCGAAACTCTTAAGGAAACGGTTGAAAGTGCCGGCTCTCTTAAAGACCGAACGAGCAGTATCGTCACTGACATATCGCAACCGGAAGAGGTTGTGAGCCTATTCAAGCAAGTTGAGAAGAAATTTGGGAGACTCGATTTTCTCTTTAACAACGCAGGCACAGGAGCGCCGGCAGTGCCAATTGAGGAAGTTACCTTCGATGATTGGCAAGTCGTCGTCGGTGTCAATCTCACTGGCGCATTTCTTTGTACTCAACAAGCTATTCGGATTATGAAAAAGCAATACCCCAAAGGCGGAAGGATTGTGAATAATGGGTCTGTCTCGGCTCAGACACCCCGACCATTTTCAGCTCCTTACACTGCGACTAAACATGCAATTACAGGTTTGACGAAATCAACATCGCTCGATGGAAGGCCGTTTGATATTGCTTGCGGGCAAATTGACATTGGCAACGCCGCAACTGAAATGACAGAGCGAATGTCTCAAGGAGTACCTCAGGCAGACGGTTCCATTGCTGCCGAACCGACGATGAATGTACAACATGTTGCCGATGCAATCGTTTACATGGCATCGCTTCCACTTGGAGCGAACGTTCAGTTCCTCACCGTTATGGCAACTGGAATGCCTTTGGTGGGGCGAGGGTGATTTCGGACGGTTACACAAAACTTTCAGAATAAATTGGAGCAGACGATGAGCGTTCAACCGATCCCCTCAGGCTACCACAGTGTGACCCCTTATCTGATTATCGCTGGTGCAGAAAAAGCTATTGAATGGTACCGAGTATCATTTCATGCTGAAGAAAAGTTGCGGCTTGTCGGTCCAGGAGGTTCAATCGGGCATGCGGAAATAAAAATCGGAAACTCCGTCGTTATGCTCGCTGATGAGCACCCTGATTTTGGAGTTCATGCTCCAGGCCACTTTGGTGGTTCGCCTGCGAGTTTGATGATTTATGTCGAAGATGTGGACGAAGTCTTCAGCCGTTCGGTTGAATTAGGGGCAGAGGAAATCAGGCCACTGCAGGACCAATTCTACGGAGACCGTACCGGGACTCTCAAAGATCCATTCGGTCATCAATGGACAATCGCCACACACATCGAAGATGTCTCCACAGATGAGGCCCAGCGACGATTCAATGAAATGCTCAAAGACGGGGGCGAGTCCGACCCAGATTGAGGATTCACGGTCGGAATTTCATTTGGCCGAGACGCCCCCTGCTGTTTGCACCTAAGTCACTCCCCAGGTCATTGGCCTTCACAAATTTTCAGGTGAAGCCTTCGATATGACTGTGGCCGGTCATTCTTTTCTATTAATGCAGGCGGATTTGACGGGTTCTCGGTTATCAGAAAAAGTGATCCCTCTGTGATCCAATGATTCGGAAATTCGAGAATCACATTATTCATGGAGGTCATATGATCGATGAGTACTAGCATTTCAATGCGATGTGGTTCATTTCGGGTTACGTACTTGATCAATACTTAGTCTCTGACGAGGACGATTCGATGTCTGATTTCAAGGTCACTGAGATTGCTCCTGACCTGAATTTTGATGAACTCCCGTACTGGGATGTCGTCATCATCGGAGCAGGACCAGCAGGGCTTGCGGCGAGTTTGACAACCGCTCATCGTGGTCTCACTACCTTGGTGATCGAAGCCAAAGAGACACCGGGTGGTCAGCCGCAGTTTTTGTATGCTGACAAAAAGATCGTTGATGTCCCCGGGTTTCCAGATGGAATTACAGGGGAGGAACTCTCGTCACGAACATATCGGCAGGCTGTCGATGCACTGGTGCAATTTCGCTTTAATGAGGAATTGACTGACATCCTGGATTCGGAACAGACTGTGAAGGATGGTCCACTTAAAGAAGTAATCACTACCAAGGGGCGGTACCTGTGTCGCAAAGCGATTGTCGCATGCGGATTGTTGCACTTTCCTCGAAAGCACCCGGTTCTGGAAACTCTGAATTCGAAGCGAGTCTATTATAAGAACCCCAAAATCAGAGACTACGAAGGTCAGAATGTTGTTGTGGTTGGCGGTGGTGATTCTGCATTTGATGCTGCGCTGATGTCGCTCGAACGCAATGCAAAAGTCACCGTTCTGGTACGCGGGGAGTCTTCAGGCAAAGATGAGAGTGCAATGCGAGTTCGTGAAGCAGGCGGACGTATTCTCACAAACACAAAAGTTGAAGATGCCGAATTTGCAGGCGACGAATTTCGGCTTTCATTGAATGTTGGCAATCCGATTCTTTGTGATATCGTGATCGTTCAGATCGGATTTCTTTCTGCGAAAGAGACTTTCAAACGACTCGAAGTTCGTCAGAACGATGACGGAAGCATCGCGATTGACCCGTACTTCGAGACCAGTCGCCGAGATATCTTTGCAGTGGGCGATGTCCACGGGGACATCAAGCTGATTGCCGTTGCCTGGGCTGAAGGAATTCAGGCAGCGATTTACGCTTTCAAGGAAATCACGAGTCCTTATTGGCTGAACGAAAAACGATTACACGATCAGAAACTTGTTCTGATGGGAGAAAAAGTTTCGTACGCCGCAACTCATCGACCTGAAAAGAAATAGGGAGAGCCGGAATTGCGTCTCGGCTGGAGTGGCCAGCCGAGACGGTTTTCCATGACGCGACAGGTCAGTTTTAGACCATGTCCTTCAATGCTTTAAGAGGTTGGATTTTAACCACGTTTCGAGCAGGTTTCGCTTTGAACATGGTTTCTTCTTTTGTGAATGGGTTGATCCCTTTACGGGCTTTCGTAGCCGGCTTGCGGATCACTTTCACTTTCATCAGACCAGGGACGTTGAAGACGCCTGGACCTGACTTGCCGAGATTTTTGCCAATTAATGAGCTCAGTTCTTCAAGAACAGTTGCCACTTCTTTTTTTGCCAGCCCTGTGCTCTCCGACAATGCGTTGAGGATTTCAGTTTTGGTCATCGGCTTTGCCGATGCTGGTTTCTTACCTGCTGCCAGTGTGATTCCTTTCGATTCACGGTTAATTATTCAAAGACGCAAAGTATTATTGTGTGGACAAGCAAATGTCAATGAGCTTGGGCGTCGCCGATGCCGTTATCTCTCTTTCGGAGGTGCGAACTCCGAAATAAACCCGAATTCAGCAGGTTTTAGTGCTGTTGGAGCAGTTTTTCAGGCTGGTGGTTCCTGCCTTGATGCTGCTTGTGCATCTCGAATTTGCTGGGCCATTCTTTCTAATTCATTCTTTTGTCTGTCGATCTGGTTCAGTTCAATGGAAGAGTGCAATCGCGTGGCAGCAAGATCGGCAAACGCCAGGAGAATGGTCCAAAACGCCAGAACCAGAACAATGATCCAGTAGACAGCGAATGTGGCAAGCGCCTCTTCCCACGGAATTAGGGCACCACAGGCGATCATGATCCCGATGATGGAAATCATTCCAGCAACTTGCATACGACGGCGAGTTTGGTTTCGTAGAAACTTTAAGTCGTGCTGTTGAATTTCTTCGTCTGTAAGCCGAGTGCCTGCTTTTTTTTGAGCTAAAAGCATGAAAATGCCTAAGAGCGTCAGAAGACTTCCGAAGATCAATTCCGGGATCGGATTTCCTTTGACTTCCTCCCCTGCAAAGTTGAGGATGACCAATGATAAGCAAGTTGCCATGAGAGGTTTCCAGTTTGGTGATTTCGACTGCTCTACTTTAACTGATCTTCGCGTCGAGTTCACGCGTTATCGATGCACTTGGATCGGCACCAATCATTCCGACAAGGTTTTGCAGATATTCTGAAGCTGAGACAACTTTGAGGTTTTCGTCAGCGATGGATTTCTTCTGTTTGAGTTTTTCGACAAACTCATCGTCCAAATTTCTCTGAGTCTCCAGGTAGCGGTTCACAGATTCGAGGTGTCGTGTCCAAAGCTCGACTTCGCGCTGTTGCTGCATTTGAAGACGTTCCGCGTACCAGGTACTGGCAAGTAGAGATTCGCGCGTGAACATTTTTCGGATTTCTGGGTCACGCTCATCACGTCCTTCGTGCTGTCCTGTTGCCATGATTTCCAGGAGCGCTTTTAGCGGCGGGCATGCGTCATCAATTGAACCATCTGCAAGGTATTGACTTGCGACACGTTGATACGCCTCCATGATATGCTGGACGCCATCACTGAAAGCCTCTTCGCTTTGAAGTTCGGGTTGTAAAATTTCATCTGTAAAAACAGTTTCTGGGATATCAAAGACGCGTCCGAGATATGCACGCGCAAACTTTTTCGTGATTCTGTAACCGAGTCTTCTCGCTGGCAATGTTGTTCCGTCAGTTTGAACAATATCCTGGACGGGTTCGAGCATGTCCGTCTTGATAAGCCTCTGTGGGTCGCGTTCTTCGGGTGAAAGTCGACACCAGACTTCAGGAACAAGTAAACTAATATCATGATCGAAGCGACAACTGGTGCCGATGTGCCCAGCGGGAGTGGAGAAGCCGGGCGTTCCGGTCAGTATCATACTGACCAGAGCGGCGTTCAAGTCGATGGTAGTACGCAGAGCATTGAACGGACTTTTCGTGAGTGCTCCTTCGGAACCGGCTCCGGTTGTTGATGGACTCTTTCCGGTTAAGGAACAAATATAGTCCATGAACAGTTCAGGCAATTCCTGGTAATGAATCGGATTGTATACGGCGAGGCCGCGGATTTTGTTCTTCGGGTCAGGAGGATTGTTTCGTCGACCGGACAGGACCGCGCCAACAGGTAGAGGGACAAATTCGCTCGCAGGAATCCGTCTGAATAATCGCGTTCCCATTTCGGCGACATAGCGGTCCATCGGTTGTACTAAATCGGGGCGGTCCTGAAGATACCTCGGATTCTTAGTTGGCACTCCACCAACTTGTCGTGGATTATCCGAACAGACAATGAAGCGACCTTTCCCTTTTTCGACGGACCGCAACAAGCGTTTCATTGGACCGGTGAATGCGTCGAAATCTACAACTTTCAGTCTCATTTCCGAAACCTGATCCCGCGTGGTCGGATCGAAATTGGAAATGAAATTCACGTCTTTTCTCGCCAGATCAGCTTCCGCCTGCTTGTCGAAACCTCGATGAATTGCATCGTCTGGCCGTTGGAAGAGACGGAATTCACAGTTCTCGACGAATTTGTACGCATAGGACTTGAAGTATTCTGGTATTCCAGAGACCAGTCTGTCCGGGACAACGGTCGATGCGGAAATGTCGTCTTCAGTTTGGACTTTGAAAGCGGCA
>JAJDEL010000663.1 GCA_029259835.1 Planctomicrobium sp.
GCGGCTCATTCACAAGTACGGATTTTTTTCAGCAAGCGTTCCCTGGTGGACCGCGAAGGATCATCGGGAGTATTCTCCCACCGATAGTCAATGTCGCCAACAGGTTGGTTTTTCGGACACTCTTCAGGATGTGGAAGACATCTTTTAACGAAACCATAACACAGGCGGAGTTGCCTGATAGTAAATTCACAGTATCAATCAGTTCTGACGAATCGTTTGCGAAGTGCCACTTACAATCACTCCTCCTCTGACTGTTTCATTCCAGCCCATTTGATGGCGTCATCGTAATCGCTGGAATTAAAAAAACGAGCTTCGGCACGGACGAATTTATTCATAATTTTTTCTGCCATCTTCTGCCAGGCTTTTTCTCCGACAACAGCGATGCGCTCGGGAACGCGATAATGTTCGCGCACGAGTGACAGATGAGTCCCCAACGCCGAGATGCCAGACCAACCATCGAACTCGCGCAAATCCAGAACCAGACGCACGTGCTCAGAGTGACTCATCCCATTATCGATTTCATCACTGACGCCATCGTACGCACTTGGCTCCAGCTTCCCGAGCAAGCGTACTGTGACAACATCACCTTCACTGTCGATATGAATTGTTCCAAGCGACTCGCTGAGCCAACGTCTGGCATCATCCAACTCGACTATCGCAAACAATTGAACCGGGCACGGCGTCATGAACGCCATTGCCTTAACTCCGGTCTTCATCCAGCCTGAATCCGTCACGATGGCCACCCGCTCAAAACCATTCCAGTGACGCAATCCAAGCTTCGTGTCATCCCACATGGCATCCAAGCTGTAACCCTTGAATTCCGGGTCGATCTGTACCAGGAGTTTAATGCGATCAAATTGTTCGAGCGCTTTGTCTATGGCGGGAGTGAGAACGTAATCGTAATCGCCCCCTGTGACGTGTCCGGAAATGTTGAACCCCAACGTTCCTTCGGGTAATCCTGAAATGACTTTGATCATTATTCCACTCCCACATCTTGGTGACATAAATGAATCCGAACGCAACCTCAACTTGCAATCTTCACACGTAAATTTCCGCTCGCAGTTTACCAATTTCAAAGTGTGGAGGATAATCTGGAGTGAAAACGTCTCAAGTTTTCACTGAAATCGGACTGACGTCGGAATCAACTGTTCATGAGTCAACGCTGCCAAAGAATTGAATGGAATTCTAAAGGCACTGAGACATTCGCATGACGCGGCAAAACACGAGGCGTATAGTCTGCTGTCGGGCGGGTCGCCGACACTGATCCGCGGTAAATGAAGCAATCGTCTTTGTTCGTTTTCGTTTCGCACTTTGACAGTTCCACACGATCCATCTGCTGTCGGACGGAACTGCTGGCGTTGTTGTTTCCGTCGGCATACAGTTCGACGCTCACGGAATTCGGATCGAGACCATCGAGATTGACTTCGACTTCAAAATGATGTTCTGTTTCACTGGACTGGATTACCACATCGCAAAATCGTAGTGAGTCCCATTTTTCTCTCAGTGAATGCTTCCAATTGGTAATGTCCGTCCCCAGCGCGCCATTAAAAGCCATCCGCTCTCGGTAACGGGACGCTGCTGGAACGTAATGTTGCTCGACATATTCTTGCACGGTGCGTGTCACAGAGAATTGCGGTGTCAACTGCGCCATACTCTCCCGCATTCTGGTGACCCACTCTGACGAAATTCCATTTTCATTTCGTTGATAAAATTGAGGAATGACTTGATTTTCAAGCACATCGAAAAGTTCCTCCGATTCCTTTGCGTCCCAGGCTGGGTCATCTCCATGTTCGTGACCATCGCCAATCGCCCAGCCGACTTCCGGCGAGTAGGCTTCCGACCACCAGCCGTCAAGTTCCGAAAGATTCAGGCCGCCGTTGACGAGCACTTTCATACCACTCGTACCGCTGGCCTCCCAAGGTCGACGCGGTGTATTGATCCAAACATCCACACCTTGCACCAGATGTTGGGTTAATAACATGTCATAGTCGCTCAAGAAAATGACATGTTCTCGTGCTTGCGGTTGGTCAATGAATTGAATCCACTGACGTATCAGTTCTTGACCAGCTTGGTCCGCCGGATGAGCCTTACCGGCGATGATCAGTTGCACTGGTCGCTCGGGGTCAGTCAAGAGTCGCAGTAGACGCTGTGGATCACGCAGTAACAAGTTGGGACGTTTGTACGTCGCAAACCGGCGTGCAAATCCTAAGGTCAGCGCGCCTGGGTCTAGCAAGTGCCTCGCCGCCTCAACTTCTTCGAGCGGCGAACCCGAACCGGCCAGTTGATGAGCGAATCGATGACGCGCATATTCCAGCAGTGATTTTGTGGACTCAATTCGCAACTGCCACAGTTTTTCATCCGAGACACAACGCATGTCACATTCCAGAGTCTCCGTGGTTCCTTGCCAACGCGATTTTCCGCAAGAGTTGGTCCACATTTCATCGGCCAGGGCCGAGTCCCACGTCGGCATGTGAACTCCGTTGGTGACATGTCCAACCGGAACTTCATCTTCGGGCCAGTGCGGAAACAGCGGCTCAAAAATCCGTCGGCTCACTTGTCCGTGCAAGCGGCTGACACCATTGATTGCTCCACTTCCATTGATTGCCAGATAGGCCATGTTGAAATTTTCTGATACATTGTTCGGATCTTGGCGTCCCAAAGCCAACAGATCATGAATGCTGATGCCAAGTTGACTTTGTGCATACCGCCCAAGGTATTGTTCAATCAAGTGAGGAGCGAAACGGTCAAACCCTGCTGTCACTGCTGTGTGAGTTGTGAACAGGTTTCCTACTCGAGTCACAGCCAATGCGACCTCGAACGAAAGCCCCGACTCTTCCATGAAAACTCTAGCCCGTTCCAGCACGGCAAACGCAGCATGCCCCTCGTTTAAGTGACAGACTTCCGGATGGATGTCCAGTTGCCGGAGCAGCTGCCATCCGCCGATTCCCAGAATTAACTCCTGCATCAATCGTAGTTCTGGACCACCGCCATAGAGTTCACTTGTAACCCCTCGATGCACAGGCAGATTCGCGGGATCGTTACTGTCCAGAAGGAACAATTTCACTCGACCGACCTGAACCTGCCACGTACGTAACCAGACTGAGTAACCTGGCAAAGAAATTTTCAATCGCAACCACTCGCCATTGGCCTGACGAAGCGGCGTGATCGGTAATTGCCCAGGATCGTTGTAGGGATAGAGAGCTTGTTGCCTTCCATGCTGGTCGATCACTTGGCGAAAGTAGCCTTGTTGGTACAGCAATCCTACGCCCACGACCGGCACGCCCAGATCGCTGGCTGCCTTCAACTGATCGCCAGCAACGTTTCCCAATCCCCCTGAATAGATCGGCAAGGCTTCGCTCAACATGAATTCCATGCTGAAGTAGGCAACACAACTCAGCGGTGAGTCGGCGTGCTTTTGCTGAAACCAAGCCGGTGTTTCGTTCGCGTCTCGCCGTATTTTCACCAAGTCATCAACGGTTTTGCGAAAAACAGGGTCAGCCATCACGCGCTCTATCTGATCGCGTGATGCAGTTTGTAAGACAACCCAGGGATTCTGCGTGACATCCCACAATTCCGGATTAAGCTGCCTCCAGACCATGTCGGTCGCATGATTCCACGAGGACCGCATATCGAGCGCCAACTCCGCCAAAGAGTCGAATCCTTCGATATCCGTTGGGAGCAGGCTGTAGATCGGATGTTTGGAACGCGATTGTTGACTCATCACTTCTGGTCTTCAGAGTACAGTAGACACGTCTTCACTTCAGAATCCACTCACGTGCTTGTTCGATTTCGGCCTGGTCAAAGTACTTAATCTTCGCGGTCGTAAATGGACGACAGAAAACAGACATTCCTTTTTCCCATTTCGTCTCGCCGACAATTGCCAGTCGCTCAATGTCATTAAAGTGCTTGAGGTCGAATTTGAAATCTTCCCATGCTGCCCCTGCACTCCAGCCATGGAAATCGTGCATGATAAACAGGATTCGAATCTTGCCATGCTCCTTGATCTTTTCCTCAGTCATCGGCACAAACAACTCGTAAGCTTCCTTCGTCAATTTTCCAGTCCCGTGGACTTCGACGACATTACCAACCGCAGTTTCAACAATTTCAAATGACATGATTTCTCCTTATTCATAACAAGAACCACCAATGAGACAGGAAGCATTCGCTACGTCACTTCCATTCCCACTCGATTACAGAGTCCAACCTAACGAAACGAACTCCCAGTCTGGCGACAAGGCATTTTCTGTACCGATCAGTCAGTAATGAGATCAAAAGCATATTGAGAAACGCATCGAAGTTTAGACTCAAAAGGCAGGTTTCCTAGAGGTGGACTCGTCCGACCGCATGGGCGTCAGCGTTTTCATCTACAAAAACGATTGTTGTAAACACAGGAAAGAACAACCTGCTCTGATCAGGCACAGTCGAGTGTGCCGAGACAGCACACATCTGCGAAATACGTGCAGAGTCGAAGTTTTCAGCTTCCTCATCCCATGACGAACAGACCTTCCCGTCGGAAGTCGTTGACGAACTCAAGATTCCTGTTCGATTTTGGACCACTTGTTGCACAAAGATCGTAGATGATAAGATTGTATAGTTCTTCTGTCCTCTTTCGCATGGTAGAGCATGAGTCTCGCATAATAGGGTGCAGGAGCATTGAGGCAGTTTGATCGGCTAAACAACAAGTGTCGGCGGTGTATGCAAAAGACCTGGAAGGGTGGCGATGTCGATCATAGATGCACTCGACTCCAAAATGATTTACGGAGAAGTGACTGAGGTGCGTGGGACGGTCGTTGATGTGTGGTTTGATGATGAACTCCCACCGATCGATGGCGCACTGAATTGTGATCTCGATGATCATGAATCGGTGATTGCAGTTGTCCATGCACATCTTGGTGATTCGTCCGTGCGGGCGATTGCGACTGGAAGTACCCGAGGCATGCGGCGCGGCGCTCGGGTTCACTCTGACGGGAAGCCACTCCGGATTCCGGTGGGGCACCAACTCGTCGGGCGTGTCATTGATCTCCACGGTCAACCTTTGGATGGAGGTGAGCCGCTCTCATGGGACGAAACTCTGCCGCTGAATCGGTCACCTCCTCCACCCTCTTTTTGTCGCGGCTTGGGGGACGTTTATCCCACTGGGATTAAAGTGATCGACCTTTTCTGCCCGTTTACACACGGCGGGCGAGTCGCAGTCTTCGGCGGTGCCGGAGTCGGAAAGACTGTGGTCCTGACCGAATTTATTCACAATGCCGTTGCCAATTTGGATGGGATTGCCGTGTTTTCCGGAATCGGCGAACGGTCACGTGAGGGGCTTG
>JAJDEL010000664.1 GCA_029259835.1 Planctomicrobium sp.
CAGTCGCATTCGCAATGCCTCCATCAACGCAATGAAAGCCCTGGGATCCACCAACCTCGCAGCCACACTCCGAGAAAACGCCTTCCGCAAAGACCTCCTCTTCACCAAACTAGGCATTGTCAATCTTTGACCAGCCCTGGGTCATAGTCTCCCAACTGGTCACTCGATTTCGGTTCGTTACAATGTTTCCGTCCCTAAAACTACCTGACTCAATGAATTGAAAGTTTCACACAATGCTGACTCAAGTCGGTTGCCGGTCTCGTCGCCAACGTCTTTGGGATCGGATTCCAGATGCAGTTGATTGGCTGCTAATCGCTGATCCGCGTCATGTTCAATATCTTGCGAATTTCTGGGTGCAGCCGCTTAGTTTCTCTGGAGGAGAGCGCGCGTTACTGCTTCTCGAACGAGATGGTCGCTCCACAATTCTCGGTGACAACTTCGCCGTCCGATCAGCAGTTCACGAACCGTACGTCGACCGCGAAGTCGTCACAAACTGGTACGACCACAAACATTCGGTCACCAATCGTGATCATGCTATGTTTCAGGCCCTCAGTGATGTTTCCGAAGATCTCGCAAACGGCAAAGGGCTTGTCGAAGCCGAGTGGCTACCGCTAGGGGCTACTGAAGTTCTGCCAAATGGGACGTATGATTTCTCCGCTTCGCAGGAAGAGGATGCTGCCTCACTGTGTGATTTGGGAACGATCCTGCGGGACTTAAGACGATCCAAAGAGCCGGACGAGATTGAACTTCTCAAACAATGCATGCGTGCCGGTGATGCCGGACAGGCGCGGCTGTTCGAGATTTTTCAGGCAGGGATCACGGAACTCGATATCTATCGCGAAGTTCAATCCGCTGCCATTGCAGGTGCGAATCGTCCAGCTTTGATATATGGAGATTTTCGTGCGAACCATGCAGCAGATCCGAAAACTGGCGGACTTCCGAAAGACCAAGGGCGAACACTTCAGAAAGGAGATTTATTCATTCTGGATTATTCTGTCGTCCTCGATGGATATCGCAGTGACTTTACGAACACGGTTTCAGTCGGTGAACCCTCGGCTGAAGTTATTGAGCTTCACGAAATTTGCAAATCTGGAATGGCGGCCGGAGAGCAGGCACTCAAGGCAGGGGTTAATGCCTGCGATGTTCACGCTGCCGTCTCTGCCCCATACATTGAAGCCGGAAAGAAAGATTCCTTCATGCACCACGCCGGACACGGGATCGGACTGGCACATCCTGAGGCTCCGATTCTTGTTCCGGAAAGTACCGACATACTTCGAGCCGGAGATGTTGTCACACTTGAACCTGGCTCCTACGTCGAAGGCGTCGGTGGCATGCGAATCGAACATAATTATTTGATTACAGACGACGGTTTTGAACGTTTGAGCAATCATGAAATTCGACTGACGTAAGAATTATTTTGGAATGTAATTGATCGCGCAAAGAAGTCACCGTAGGGCCGGTAGAAACTGGCCCTACCAACTCTGCGACTTTGCGTTTTTAAAAATCAACATGAACCTTGTCGAATATTTTCGTCTGTTTCGTTTCTTTCGTGGTCACAAACCTGAATAGCTTGCGCGAGTCAACAGTGACGAATTCTTTCAACTGGCTGGACGATGAAATTGCATCGCTCGAATCGAGGTCACTTGTTCGTGAGCGTCGCGAAGTTCAGTCGCTTACTGCTGGGCGATGTCAAGTTGATGGGAACGAACTCTGGAACTTTGCCAGCAACGACTATCTTGGTTTCGCGAATGATCCTGCTGTCATCGCTGCCGCACGAGATGCACTCAAGGAAGGTGTTGGTGCCGGTGCGAGTGCCTTAGTCACAGGACGAACGTATTGGCATGCCAAAGTAGAACAGCGTCTGGCAGAATTCAAAGGGACCGAATCTGCAATTCTGTTTCCGACCGGCTTCGCGGCGAACATTGGAACAATTGTCTCTCTCGTTGGTCCTGAAGATATCGTTTTCTGTGACCGCTTGAACCATGCAAGTCTGGTCGATGGAGCGAGGCACTCGAAAGCGAGGTTTCGAGTTTACCCGCACTGCGATATGAACGCACTGAAAACAGAACTTGAAAAGTCGACCGATTATCGTCGGCGACTCATTGTGACTGATTCACTTTTTAGCATGGATGGAGACGTCGCACCGCTCGCAGAGCTTGCCTCTCTTTCGGAGCAGCATGACGCCATGCTGCTCGTGGACGAAGCACACGCAACCGGAGTCTTCGGTGATCAAGGAACTGGACTGCTTGAAGCACAAAATGTGAAGTCACAAAATGTCGTCGCGGTTGGAACGCTCAGTAAGGCAATCGGAGCACAGGGAGGATATGTCGCTGGTTCGCGTTCGCTGTGCGATTGGCTCTGGAACACCGCCAGAACAAATATGTTCTCCACCGCGCTCGCGCCACCAATGTGTGCCGCTGCTTCTGAATCCTTAAGGTTAATCGAATCGGAACCGCACCGTCGGGAGTGGTTGCATTCTGCGTCACAGCGCGTAGTTGAAACGCTTCGATCTCAAGGCTGGGAAATTCCAGACAAAGTCGACGGTCCGATCATTCCTGTCCTCACGGACACACCAGAGAACACACTCAACCTGTCAAAGAAGTTGCAGCAACAGGGGATCCTCGTTGCGGCAATTCGCCCACCGACAGTCCCGCAGGGGAAATCCCGACTCCGAATTTCTCTCAGCTACGCTCATCGAGACGAAGGCGTTGATGCTCTCGTTCAAGCGTTCGCAAATTTGGATCGATAACTACCCACCGACATCGGCGGAGAGAATCAATACGTGATCACCTTCGTAGAGCGTTAACGATTCGTCTCGCGTGAATTGTGTCCCGTTGATCGATAACAGGTATTCTGCTGCTAACTGATCCCCCATCAGGCAGGCCTCTGCTAATTCTGGCAGTTGCTCACGTAACTCTGCAAATAATTCTGCAACGTTGCCTGCTATAAATTGAGTGCTGGCGATGCCGGCCTTCAATCTGGGTATGCCGAAAAATTCAACCTGAATCACTGGCACGACAACTCTCGATTTGATAACCAATTGGTCAAATTCCACGCGACTTCACTTTTTGATCCTGACCAGGTCTCCTCAACATCTCCGGTTGAGTTGATGAGTTCGACAGAGTTGGATTCTGACCCAATCGCACTTGGGTCGTTCAGCACAATCCAGTTGCAGTTCTTTCTCCTCAGTTTTTGAAGCGCGTTCTCACGAGGGTTCTGAGCTTCAAGCGCAAAGCCGACGACCCAGCGAGATTTTTTTATTCTCCCTAATTCGGCGAGGACATCGTCAGTTTCAATCATCTCGAACAGGACGGGTTCGCCGGTTTTGGAGATTTTTCCAGTGATGCGCGTCTTCGGTTGATAGTCACACACCGCCGCCACCGCGATGACTCCATCACATTCAGAAAATAGGAGAACGGACGCTTCACGCATCTCCGATGTTGTGACGACTGGGTGAAATTCACATCCTTCCGGGACTGGCAAATCGACCGGACCGCTCACCAGAACGACTTCCCAGCCCAGCTTGAGAGCTGCTTCAACAATCGCGTATCCCATTTTTCCACTACTTGCATTGGAAAGGTAACGCACATCGTCGAGGTACTCTCTTGTCGGTCCAGCGGTCACGAGTATTCGCATGCGATATTGTCCTTAGAGATTATTTTTCGAACCCAAGTAGGGTCCGCACAGCGGACCCTACGCACGCACTAAATGTTCTACTGGGGCGTCAGTCCCATCTCGTTCAATAAAAATTTCATGTCTTCCCAGACAGGTTTCTTCGCTGCTGGATTACGCAGCAAATACGAAGGATGGTAAGTACACATCACTTTTGCTCGACCATACTCGAAAAACTTCCCACGCATGCGACCGATTGGAGTCTCCTGCCCAAGTAGATTTTTGGCAGCAACACTTCCCCAGCAGACGATGTAGTCAGGATCGATAGTCGAAATCTGACCATCCAGGTACTCGCGGCAATTGCCCGCTTCTTCGTCTGTCGGATTTCGGTTCCCAGGTGGGCGGCAGCGAAGAATATTGCAGATGTAAATATCTTCTCGAGTCCAGCCGCAAGCTTCGATGATCTTTGTCAACAATTGCCCAGCACGACCCACGAACGGTTCTCCCTGGCGGTCCTCATCGGCACCAGGTGCTTCGCCAATAAACATCACTTTCGCCTCTGGATTGCCGACTCCGAAAACGGTTTGAGTGCGCGTCTCTGCTAATTCCTGACAACGTACGCACTGGGCGACACTCTCGGAGAGCGCCGCAAGCGCCGCTTCTCGATCCTCTGGTGGTAATGTGTTTTCAGGCGTCGTGTTCACCACCATTTCAGGAGTTTTGATAGAAGCTTCTTGATCGTGAACGTTTTCGTCCGTTGTTTCCGCAGCTGCCTGCGACACCTCCGACGGCGCTGCCACAGCAGGGCTTTCATTCGGTGGTGGCAAATGCGTCAATCCGGCGGATTGGCAGTCGCGCAGAAGTTGCAGTGCAGCACGTTGAAGATTGATGTCTGTCACAAGGTTTATGGTTTTGAGAAGAGGAATGTCTACAAGCTTTGCAGGAAACGAATCAAGGCGTCTATCCCGTCGTCGTCCAAAGCATCGTTCAATTCATGCCCATATTCAATGAAGACATCGCGAAGTTTCTCGGCTCTTCCATCATGAAAGAATTGACGTCTGTATCCGACACCATTGAGTGAAGGTGGATTGAACAATTTCTGCCCATGTTCATCTGCCAATCCAACATCATATTTCGCGTCAGAAGTGTAGGTCAGTGGTGGCACATGGCACTGCACACAACCAGTGGAGTTATAGATTTCTCGTCCACGATCGATCAACTTTCGATCCTTGTTGTTCAATGCTGGACGAAACGCAGGTGGCTGCTGGAGCGAATGCAGGTATGCTACCATGTCGTTCGTTTCACGAGCAGTGAATCCTCGCCCTTGCATTGTCGTTTTTCCGGATTGTTGCACTTGATCATGCAAGCTCCGCATCGACCCGTTCCAAGCCCAGGGGTTATTGTCCCGACCACCTAACAGCGAAGGAATTCGCTTTGGCGCTCCGGAAGTTCTATCACCAAACGTGTCGGCCAGTTGACCATTTGTGTGTCCATTCCTGTGACAACTGTGACAGCTATACCACCCAAACCGTGAGAGATGCCCATCAAAAAACAACTCTTCTCCTCGCTCGCGCGTTGTTGGCTTTGGGGTCCCTCCGAGTGAAATCGTCTCAACGACGACTCGATTTTGAACGTTAATGATCGAAATTGTTTCACTTAAATTGTTGAGGCAGTACAACCGCTGCTCGTCTTTGGAAAGCAGCAAGTCGACTGGTCGGTCTCCAACATCGATTCGTTCTTTCACAACCCCGTACGAATTCAATATCGCGACTTCACCCACTCCTGAGAGTGCGATGAATCGCTCGTCTTTGCTATTCACAATTACGCATGCCGGATCAGCAGCACCATGTGAAGGAACACCGATTTCGCCAACGATCATCGGTTCAAAATCAACAGATCCAGCCTTTGTTTGTTTGATCTGAACTTCCTGAAACACATTTTCGATCACCAATCCTGACGCAATGTTATTTTCTGTTGTCGGAGAATCAGAATGCAATATCTGATGCGTGACCAGAAAACGGTCCTCCGCGAGAAAAGTCACTCCGCCAATGTTGTGAGCATCCAAGTTTTCGGCGCCGACGATCTTCCGCCCCCGAACGTCAATTGCCGCGATGTTGCCTCCGAAAGCGTCCAGCACAATTAACAATCTTGAATCAGGCGAAAAGCAAAGCAGCCGCGGCTCAAACTCAAGTTGATAGTGAGCTGGCTCTTGATTAACAGCTTCAGTTGAGATCAGAGAGACTCTACGATCCCAAACAGAACTGACAGCCAAGAGAGTTTCATCATGAGAAACCGCAAGGCTCGATCCTCGATGACCGGTAGCGACTCGATGCTCAATGACAAGTCCATGTTCATTCAATGATGAAAAAAAGACTGCGCCTGTTCCCCCATCAACCGTTACCAGATGTTCGCTGAAGTTGAGCCAAGCTGTTTGTTCCGGTCGACCACCAATTTTGGCTTCAGTGACCGTTCCGCTGGTGATATTAACCAGAGAAATCGACCCGGCCCGCCGATTTGTCACCAGGATCCTCTTTCCCTGGTCAATCCAGCACATCGAAACCGGCCTTCGGAATACGTTGGACGCAGCCGGTGTGAATCGAACCGTACCCTCAGCCAGACTGTCCCCCGCTGCAGTACTTGCAATGAGAACGAAGAAGAGAAAACGAGCGATACCTGGGCGAAAAATCATCCCGGTATTCTAATCAACCAGACTCAACAGAACATCTGGTGAGATAGTTTGAGCTAACTGATTTTCTGCAACTCTATATCGGTGCCTGTCTGCACTTTAGTTTGCAGGCTTCTTCATCGGCATACTGATCAGCAGGGCGGCGGTTCGGTTTTTGTTGTTGCTGCGTCTGGGAACGTGGCATTTCAGGCAGCGTGACGACAAACGAATCGAACCAGCGAAACGATAAGTGTTGTTTTTAACATCTTCATATTCATTCTTGCCAGAACTGAGCGCCTCAACGACTGCTTTCTGGTATTCCCCTCGGGCTTTGTGATCGATGTTCATCGCGGTGGTATCAACCGCGACCCAGTTCAAGGTCACCTTTTGTGTGCGCGCCAATTCTTCAAAGACGTCCTCCAAAGTCTTCGATGGCGTCGTCAACGATTCTTCTTCATCAAAAAAATCTCGATGAACAACTTGCAACGTTCCATGCAAAGATTCGTAGAGAAGTCGCGCCCGCCCGCGTGCTTCAGCAACAGTCGCTGGGAGTTCCAATGGAAACTCTTTCGGTTCGCCGATTTCTTCAGCCTCTTTTTCATTATCCGCAGCAAGAAGTTGTCCAGAAGTGCTCAGCGACGGGAGTTGTGAAAAGAAAGCGAGGCAAATTGAGGTGATGACAGCCACTTGAAGAGGCTTCGAAATTCGGCGACTCATGTTTCTTCCCTGTTGAACCCAAAACGTACATGTTGAGGTGTATAATACCTCAAGGTGGAACATATTGCGGGCATGGTCAAGCGGAATTCCAGAATTCCGAATCGTAAGAAGCGATCAGACTCTATCAAACTCCAATTTGGGAACGTGCGTTTCAGAGATACTTTATTGCCGTAAATATTGGACGCCACAATGTTCCTAGGTGAAACGAGGCTTCAATGACTGGTGTTGCCAACAAATGAGGCGATCATGAACAAACGCACATGGCTATGCATCGTTGGGCTGCTTGCGTTTCTGGTGATTGCATCAGTAAGTTGGCTAGCTACCTGTCGAGCGCAAGACACTGCAAATACGCCCCC
>JAJDEL010000665.1 GCA_029259835.1 Planctomicrobium sp.
CACGATCTCCGTGACGATTCGTGACAATACTTCTGCAATTGATTCACTGATGTGCTGCTACACATCACTTCGCTCGACAAGCCCAACGGCGAGAAAAAGAAGACAGTATCACTGAAAAAACGCGAAGAGAAACAACTCGACCCCTTCGGTGTTCACTCCATGGCGAACGAGGGTTCTGTTGTGAAGTTGAAGTACAGGAAAACGATCTGGTGATCAAGAGCCGGTTGCTCAGCACTTTAAACGGTCAAGATTACCGAATGAACTCCTCAACCATGCCATATTTCTAATACCCCCGGCGGGATTCGAACCCACGACCTCTGGTTTAGGAAACCAACGCTCTATCCAACTGAGCTACGAGGGCAAAGTGTTTACTGAAAAGAACTTATCGCCATTTTGAAAATCTCTACATAGACTTAACTACAACCAAAGGTCGATTTTAGAAAGGCAGTATCGATGGGATCAAAATCGAAGACCGCCTTGAAAAAACCGTATTAAGACTTTCCATTAACACCGCATAGTACGGGACAATGGCGCAAAAAAAATCAAGGGAAAGATCTATTACTTCGGAGTCGAATCAGAACTCGCTCTGCAAAAGTATCTCGCAGTTCGAGAAGATCTGCAAGCTGGTCGTGAGCCAAGAAGCTACAACCCAGATGGTTGTAGTCTTCGAGACCTCTGCAATCGTTTCCTGACCGAAAAGCAGCGACGAATGGAAAATGGGGAATTGTCTCCCAGAACATTCGGAGAATACCGGTCAGCTTGCGAGCGAACTCTTAAGTTCTTTGGCCGAGATCGTATTGTGGAGGATGTGATACCCGAAGATTTCGGAGGTCTTCGGCAACAAATCGCAGAAACGCGAGGTCCGGTAGCTCTGACGAATGAGATCGTGCGGATTCGGTCTATCTTCAAGTTCGCCTACGATAATGGGTTGATCGAGAAACCAATTCGATTTGGAACCGCATTTAGCCCTCCCTCAAAGAAAATCCGCCGAGCCGCCAGACAACTGCGGCAACAGCAGCACGGTCTTCGGATGTTTGAAGCCGACGACATCCATCAAATCATCGAGGCAGCTGATGTGCATTTGAGGGCGATGACATTCTTAGGTATCAACTGTGCTTTTGGAAATACTGACTGTGGCGAGCTTCCACTCTCAGCGATCGACTTTGATTCCGGATGGGTCGTATTCCCTCGTCCTAAAACAGCGACAGAACGACGAATTCCACTCTGGGACGAGACAATTACTGCCCTTCGTGAATCCTTGGCAAAACGCCCAACGCCCAAAGAGCCCGACGCAGAATCATCCTTCTTCGTGACGAAATATGGACGACGATGGATTCGACCGAACCAGAAACTTGACGGGTGTATCGATAACGTAACTCGTCAGTTTGCGAAACTCCTTGTCTCGCTCGAACTGAAACGTCGTGGGGTCAACTTCTACGCATTGCGTCACACGTTTGAAACGATTGCCGGGGATGCTCGTGACCAAATCGTAGTCGATTCGGTTATGGGCCACGTCCGTGACGACATGGCCTCCGTTTACAGAGAGCGAATTTCGGATGAACGCCTTATCGAGGTCACCAACTATGTTCGCGACTGGTTGTTCTCTGCAAAGATGGAAACCGACATCACTACGTGAAATATGATCGCTTTTCTGGAATTCTGTGGTGTGATCCACAAATCCCAAAACTAGTTGTATTTGCGGTTGTACCAACTGCTTTTTCCGGTTGACCAATTCTTCAATCTGTATCTGACTGGTTCCTCCGCTTCACGTGACTGTACGATAACCATCGGAATCGAATCATTTTCAGACAATTCTGAACTTTCCTGAAAGATCAAGGCTTGTCGTGGGTGATTCACTTAGGTGGAAACATGCACGATTGGCCCGAAACTAATGAGAGTCTTATACTGAGAGTGCAGGCTGCGCCCGCAGATCCTGCAGCTTGGTCGGCTTTTCTAGCACTGTATCGACCAGTCATCTATCGGATTGCTCGCAGCCGTGGATTACAGCACGCGGACGCCGAGGATTTATCACAGCAAGTCTTCCTTTCTGTTTCGCGTGCCGTCGAGAATTGGGAAGCTGGAGAGGGTCGTCCTCCATTCCGAGCATGGCTATATCGCGTCGCTCGGAATGCAATCATCAATGTGGTCACGCGACGTAAGGCAGATGCCTCTGTGGGATCCACGAGTGTGCAAGAGATCTTAAACAACGTTCCCGATCGTGATGAAGAAGATGCTGCCCGAGAATTTGCAATGGCGACACAAATGGAGTTATTGCGCTGGGGAGCACGAGAGATTCGCCACGAATTCACTGATGCAACCTGGGCAATGTTCTGGGAGTCCTCCATCGAAGGACATCCAGTAGCAGATGTTGCATCTCTATATAGCCGAACGACGGGAGCCGTCTACATCGCACGCTACCGCGTCATGCAGCGACTCAAAGAAAAAATGAACGAACTTTCCAGCCTGTGGAGCGAAGGATGAGCCCGACAACCTCTTGCCTTAATAACAACGATGTTGATTCTTTTCTTACGGGAGAATTCTTATCTGATCAACTTTCAGCTACTGAGGATCATCTCACGCATTGTGAGACATGTCGAACTACGATTGAACTGGCGATTGGTAGCCAAGCGTGGTGGGAAGACGTTGAGACGTCTCTGCGGATAAGTAACCCTCAGGACAGTTTTAATCATGAATCACCAGACGACGAATGTGATCGACCAGTTGCCTCCCAGCTCGTCGAATTATTAGGCCCGACTGACGACCCACACATGCTGGGTCGAATCGGGACTTACGAAATCGTTGGAATTCTTGGTCGCGGCGGAATGGGGGCAGTATTTAAAGGTTTCGATCGTGCACTCAATCGATTCGTTGCGATTAAAATTCTCCTGCCACACCTGGCAGCTTCCGGTGCAGCTAGACAGCGCTTCGCTCGCGAAGCTCAAGCTGCAGCCGCAGTCGTTGATGATCATGTGATGGCGATCCATTGCGTTGATACTTGGCAAGAGATGCCATATTTCGTCATGACTTATTCACGCGGTGTCTCTCTCCAGAAACGTTTGAGCGAAGCCGGACAACTCGATCTGCGAGAAATATTGAGAATTGGGATGCAAGCAGCAAAGGGGTTGGCTGCCGCACATGCACAAGGACTGGTTCATCGTGATGTCAAACCAGCCAACATCTTTCTCGACGAAGGAGTCGAGCGAGTTCAGATCATGGATTTTGGCTTGGCTCGAGCAGTCGACGACGCGAGCCTGACTCGCTCCGGCGTCTTGGCAGGAACACCGCAATACATGTCACCTGAACAAGCCAGAGCAGAAGCGGTTGATTCTCAATCGGATTTATTCAGTCTCGGTTCAGTCTTATATGCGATGTGTACCGGTCATCCTCCATTTCGAGCCGAGACTAGCTACGGAGTCTTACGGCTGATCTCTGATCACGAACCACGTCCTATCCGTGAGGTCAATCCCGATGTTCCAGAATGGCTTTGCGCTCTCATCGCTCGGCTGATGGCTAAAAATAAAGAACAGAGATATGCCTCAAGTGAAACAGTTGCTGAGCTACTTGAAGCCTGTTTGGCACACGTTCAGCAACCAGACTCAACACCAGTTCCAGACGAACTCGTCGTCAAAACGAACGGCCAACGATTTCAGATTTTCTCTCGAAAAGGAGTCATAGCAATGCTTGGTACCATCGGGGCAATTTTACTCGCAGGGGGAATTTGGGGGGCGATTGAAGCTCCCGATCTCTCAGGGAACTGGTCGGGAGATGGCTGGGGAAATGTCATTCTCAAACAAGTGGAAGGGAAAGAGAATCAATATTCAGGATCGTATGTCAAAACAAGCTTTCTGAATTCTGTTGCAGAACATCCGGTTCACGAACAATTTCAAAAATTCCAATGTGCAGCGTGCCATGCAGATGTTCCATCAGGCACGATTAGAGTCAAGTGGTCGAACATCGAGCATCGCTTTAAAGGAACGTGGAGTGAAGGAAAAGAACGATTTGGAAAAATCTCGTTGCGTTTGGTTGATGATGAAATTCGCGGAGCATGGAATGCGAGTAAGAAATCGACAGTGAATCCGAAAATTCCCGAATTGGCTGATCTCGTTTGGAAGAGACATCAAGAAACCGGAACAGTGAAGGAGCTCGAGCAGGATCTCGCAGATATTGTCGAAATGTTTAACATGTTGATGGAGCAGGGGCGTTTTGCGGAAGCAAATGCACTCGCAAAAATGACCTCCAAAACTTATCCGCAGAGTCCTGTGCTCTCCAACATGAAATTAAAATCATCATTCGCTGAGCAAAAGAACATTCTCGATTTGCCCGATTCCAGAGAGGGCGATTTTGGTGACATATTAGAGTTCCGAATTCGTGAAACTCAGAACGGGGAAAAAGTCCATCAAATCTCTCCTCCTGAACCACACCAGGTGATCAAGGCTCTCGAAGAAAAACTGGGTTTGAAATCCAAATCTCTTACTCAGTTATACGAGAAGCACCGCAATAATTTCCGGATTGTAGTCGAACCTGTTTATGACAAAGTCGATCCTCCACGTTTTGTCCCTTCAATTGGAGCGGTCCGACTGCATCGAGTTCGTTTCAAGTGCACGGTCAGGTTTGATGAAACAACCGAGGCGAACTGGCCTGTCCCCTACACAGTTTCCGAAGAAATTACTGAAGTAGTCTATGTCGATGACGATCATCTGGATAAGGTCGACACAGAAAACGTGGCATCTCATCCTGTTTTAGAACTGCTTCCTGAAAACGCCGAGATCCATGTCGTTGGATGTTATGCCTCTGAACAAGATTTCGTGAATGTGAATGTTCTTCCTCACGATAATCCGAGGGTAATCGTTCTCACGAGCTATTTCAGTGTGAATTGGTCTCTCAACATCTCGGAACACGCTGATGTTCGCGCAGTGATCGTTGCGGGATACTTTGAGAAAGGTCAGTTGAAGGGAGTCCCGAATGATATTCCAGTCATAAGCCGCCACTATTATCCCGTGAAGAAGGGGATCACTAGAGAAGAGAAGAAAGCCAAACACGATCAATGTTTTCACGCCTGGGCAAGTGAAGACACTTCTTACAGAAAGATGTTATCGGTGCTGGAAAATATGACCGGACAACGACCAACGACTTTTCAAGGCGACTATACCGGAAAGTCTTTCACGATCGATGGTCGTCGTGGGCGTTTGGAACTCTCCGAGTCCAGCGTTGCGCCAAATTCGGGTGTTAAAACTGTGATCTTCTCCAAACCTGTTGATACTCAAAAATAACCTCCCCATTTTGAGGATACCAGTTTTTTGGGAGCAGGTCACACAATTCTGAGTGAAATAGTTAGTTGTGGTAACGGTTGTGCCAGAGTTTTTTTGAGAAATACGTTTGGCGGCAACTTGTTGCTGTGCAAAGAAATTCAAACCGGGTCGCAACTGCTGGGACATTCGTCGCTTCGGTTGGGACGCTCGATCTGACAAATCCAGAAACTGAACGGAACAACAATTCACGAGAATAAACATCAAAGCCAATGTTCACTGATCTAGGACAGCAAGTTATCATTTGTCTTATTTCATGCATCGGAACACATCATCAGCCAACTGGCTGGCGATCCAACAAACGACAAGTAGAGCAAGTAGAGCAAGTAGAGCAAGTAGAGCCTGATTTTAATTCGCAAGCTGTAGTGAAACTACTTTTTTGTCAATAAGAATGCTGTATCAACGATCATCTTCTGTCCAGTTTTTGTGAAATCAACATGCTTGATCATATGAACCGTTCTGGTCGCTCAGTCAGCCGCAGAGCACTCATCAAAACAGGTCTGGCGACAGCGATTGGTGCCGGCTCTGGAATTCTGTCCCGAATCGCAATGGGACAGGAACAGGTGACCAATCACGAGGACATTGTTGCGGCGCTGAAACAGGCTCCGCTACGAATGCAGTTTCACGGCACAACGGCTGAGGAATGCAAGCTATGGCAGGCAACGTTTCGTGCCAAACTTAACCAGTTGCTGGGTCCTTCGAGTCCGCCCAAGCATTGGCAGGTGGTCGAGGAGGAACGAACCGAACTCGCGGACCACGTCCGTTATCAACTGTTGTTGCAGGCCGATGGTATCCCGTCTGTGCCGCTTTACCTACTTGTGCCAAAGGGTCTGCCGGAGGGACAAAAGGCGCCGGCGGTCGTGTGCCTTCACGGTCATGGAACCTTCGGACACGATCTGGTAGTCGGTCGCTCCGACATCCCTGGGATTGATGAAGTGAATCAACAGTACCATGCCGATTATGGACTTCAGTTCGTCCGGCGCGGTTTTGTCGTTGCGGCTCCCTGTATGATTCCCTTCGGGCGGCGTGTCGATGAGTCTAAGTATGCGATGAAGTACGGCGGCGAAAGTCCGTGTGCCGTCGCCTTCGTTCGTATGCAGGCCCTTGGACAGTTGCTCATTGCTGCCAATCTGCGTGATGTGCGTTGGACGATCGACTTGCTACAACAGCGGCCGGAAGTGATCCCCGACCGAATTGGCTGTGCAGGGCTCTCTTACGGAGGACGCATGACGATGCTGACGGCAGCGACTGACGATCGGATTCGTGTTGCCGCTGTGAGTGGTGCACTCAACCTGTTGCAGGAACGATTGTCAGCGCGTTTCAGTTGCGGTTCGCAGATTATCCCCGGCTTACTCGAATACGGTGATTTTTCGGAAATCGGTTCGTTAATCGCGCCGCGTCCGTGTGTTTGGGAAGTCGGTTCAACGGACCCACTCATCGTTCCCGAATGGGACGACATTTTTCGTAATCGATTGCGACAAGCGTATCGAGCGCTTGGTGCGACCGAGCAATTACTATTCGACAAGTTCGAAGGATCACATGTCTGGAACGGTCGAATGGCATTTCAACTGTTCGAGAAAGAATTGAAAGAGTAGTGAACCAGCAACGTGATGAGTCAACCGATGAAACTCTCTAATAGGATCCTGCTCGATGTCATTCTCTGATGAAACTGAAGACAAGAGATGTGGTACATGGATTCTTGCCACGCTGGCATTTTTCTCATTGTTCGCGGTCCCGTCGGTAGCCGCAGACAAGAATGCTGATCGCATCCAGCCTTACGCAAAGAACGCACGCTACTGGCAGTACAAAGGCAAGCCTCTGTTATTGCTAGGCGACAGTCAGACTGACCACCTCTTTCTGATGGAGGACCTCGAAGCACACCTGGATGAAATCGAGGCGGCCGGTGGCAATTATGTGCGCAATACGATGAGCCAGCGCGAGAGTCCGGATCTCAAGCCGTATCAGCTGTTGCCGAATGGAAAGTTCGATCTCGATCAGTGGAACGAAGACTACTGGAAGCGCTTTGCTGATTGCTTGAGATGGTGTGACGAGCGAGACATCATCATACAAATAGAAGTCTGGGACCGTTTCGATTTTTCAACGCGGCACTGGGAGACCAGCCCCTGGAATCCAGGCAACAACGTGAGCAACACTTACGAGCAGACCGGCTTTGCAGCGAAGTACCCGAAACATCCAGCACAGGATCTTCAGCCATTCTTCCACACCGTCCCTGGAATGCAGCGCTACCAGAAGAAGTACGATCTCGTCCGTCGCCATCAGGAAAAATTCGTCGATAAGATGCTCTCCTACAGTCTGGACTATGGGAATGTCCTCTACTGCATGAACAACGAAACTTCTACACCAGCGAAATGGGGGCAGTATTGGATTGAGTTTATCCAAGACAAAGCAACGAAAAAAAGAGTGAGCGTTTGCACAACCGATATGTTCGATGACGCCTTCGATGCCGATAAGGCGAAACATACTCCGATCATTTTTAAAGATGCCAAGCACTACATGTTTGCCGATATCTCGCAGGTGAACAGCCGAGTCTACGATGATACACACTGGGAACGGCTACAATTATTGCTGCAATTGGTCAACACGCATCCACGTCCGACGAATCACGTCAAAATCTATGCTGGCGGCTACACGAGTTGGGGATCAGGATCGCCTCAGGATGGAATCGAGCGGTTCTGGCGAAACCTTCTCGGAGGTTCTGCAAGCGTGCGGTTCCATCGTCCCGGTCTCAATGAAGGCAGCGCGCTGAATGATTTGCGGAAAGGAAGTCTCAAGGCAGCCAGAATACTGGAAAGTATGATTAAGCTTTGGGAAGTCACACCTCACATGGATTTGCTTTCCGATCGCGAAAGTAACGAAGCCTACCTGGCAGCGAAACCTGGAAAGTATTACGCAGTTTACTTCACCCATGGGGGTTCTGTTGGTCTCGATCTGACCAATGCGAAAGGGGCATTTGAAATCACATGGATCAGCGTCACACAGGGAATGACCACCGATACAACATCTGCCAGACTTTATGGTCGGACACCAAATACATTAACTGGCGGTCGCATTTTAAGGCTTTCAGCACCATACAAGGGAGGTTGGGTCGCCGCGATTGTGAAGAAGTAATCGAGTGTTGGATCTGTCGATTTCAAATAGACGTTGCCATCACATCACGAGCACAAAGAGCTGAAATGAATGAGAGCCTGAATATCGGAGTGCTAGGTCTGCATGGTCATCCCAACTACGTTCTGCGTGGTGTTGGGGAACTGGGCAACTGCGATTGCTGTCAGTGGTGATAGTGACCACACAGTGGAAAATTTATTTGCAAGGAACCATTGGCACGCATCGCGCAGACTACACCGATTGCTTTCACCTTGCAGAACACGCCGGTACGGATATTTGTATCGTCACAGGCGAAAACGGATATCACGGCGGCGGACTCAATGGTCGTCCGTTTTACTTGCCTCCAATTCTGGTCGACTACCTCTTCTTCTCCGTCACACGCACCGCTGGCACTGACGTCATCGCTGCCAATCTAGAGTTCGAGTTGTTAAAATGAAACCAATTGAAATTCGACGAAAGCGTTTTCAGCGGTACACGCGCGATCGTTGCTGGTCAGATATTTCTGCGGTCATGCAGATCACTTTGCTGCATTGAAAAACAACACCACTGATTGAAAATTCAATGAAATTTCTCGTTACCTTTCTCCTTCTCTCGCTTCCCATTCCCCTTCTTGCGGAAGATCCTGGGAACATTTTATCCGGATCATCTCCTCTGGACTGGAAGGATGAGGATATTTCGATCCGCATGATGGATTCGGCTCATCGATTTGTGGAAAAGAAGATTACTGAATCCGTTAAGACGCGATGGCAAACCTGGAGGCAGGATTCCACGAATGATTCGGAATTTGCCAAGTCGATTCTGAAGAATCGGCAGCATTTCAAGAGCATCATCGGGGTCGTAGAGGATCGACTTCCTCCTCGGTTGGAGTTTTTCTCCGACCAAACAACTCCGTCCAACGGCACTCCGACGACTTCGTTAGTGGCGAAGTTGGAGAAGTTTGAAATACATCAGGTACGCTGGGATGTGATCGACGGAATTGTTGCGGAAGGGCTCTATGTCATTCCGAAAGTT
Source organism: Planctomicrobium sp. (assembly GCA_029259835.1). Classification (GTDB taxonomy): domain Bacteria; phylum Planctomycetota; class Planctomycetia; order Planctomycetales; family Planctomycetaceae; genus Thalassoglobus. The sequence goes on from JAJDEL010000665.1 coordinate 9,444, forward strand.
TCGCTGAAACTCGGTGCAGACCAGAGTCCCGGATTGGTGCTGATTCCTGACGCAGACAACACACCTGAGGACATTCTGGGTATGACCAGGAAACTTCCGGCTGGACAACAGATCGGTTTGCGTTTTGCTTCTGCTGGATTTCGTATTCTGATTCCGGTAACGATAAGCAGGGAACGCTATTCAGGGCCGGACGGAAACGATGGGCGAATAAAGCGGTCAGATCAGACTCATCGAGAGTGGATCTATCGACAGGCATTTCAAATGGGGCGCCATGTCATCGGTTACGAAGTCCAAACCGCTTTGGCGGCCGCCGACTGGCTGCGGTCGAGTGGATTAAGTAGTTCGGTTTCGGTCGCTGGATATGGGGAAGGTGGCCTGATCGCTTTTTACTCCGCTGCGTGTGATCCTCAAATCACCGCCGCTTTTGTCAGCGGGTATTTCGGTCCTCGCGGTCAGGTTTGGAATGAGCCGATTTATCGCAATGTTTTCGGTTTGCTTCGGAAATTCGGCGATGCTGAAATTGCGAGCCTGATTTGGCCGCGAGAAATGGTGATTGAGCACACGGATTTTCCGAAAGTGAGCAATCAGAAAGGCGATATCGTGACCCCCCCGACCAAAGCGGTGAATGCCGAAATGAAGCGGATCGAGACTTTATTAAAAGACTTGTCGGTCCCTCCGCGGAATCATTTTATTGAAGCGGAAGGCAGCTCTCGCGGCTCATATCCGGCAGTGGCAGCTTTTGCTACTGCGATTGATTTCCAGGATGCGGATCAATCTCGTGTTCCGTCGGGGATAGTACTTTCGGATCAAAGAGAGAGTTTTGACCCGAAGGTTCGGCACAAGCGAGTTTTTCGCCAAATGGAAGGTCATGTTCAGGCTTTGGTCAAACATTCTAATCAGGTGCGGGAGAAACGATTTTTTCAAACGGCTGAACCGAAACTCGGTCCGGGACAATGGAGCACAAACAAAAAACATCTCACTCTCGACCCGGCTGATTTCATAGAGAAAAGCAAAGTGTTTCGCGAGGAGTTCCGCAAGGAGTTGATTGGCGAATTTGATGACGAACTGCTGCCATTGAATCCACAAAGCCGGAAGATTCTGGAAACCGATAAATGGACGGCCTGGGAAGTCGTTCTTGATGTCTACCCCGGTTTTTTCGCCTGGGGTGATCTGCTTCTTCCCAAGGGAATGAAGCCCGGCGAAAAGCGACCTGTCGTCGTATGTCAGCATGGCAGACACGGACTTCCCCGGGACGTCATTGACGCGCACAAATCGGCATACAGCGACTTTGCAGCCCATCTTGCTGATCGGGGATTTATCACTTTTGCGCCACACAATCTTTATCGACACGAAGATCGCTATCGCTGGCTGGACAGGAAAGCCAACAGCATTGGGTGCAGTTTGTTTTCGTTCATCATTCCATCGCATGAACAGATTGTGAAATGGCTGAATACGCTTCCCAATGTCGATGGCAGTCGCATCGGATTTTATGGACTCAGCTACGGCGGAGAGTCGGCGGTTCGTATTCCATCGTTGGTAGATGGATATGCCTTATCGATCTGTTCCGGTGACTTCAATCAATGGACACGAAAGGTGGCTGATGTTGATTTTCCCAACGGATTCATGGGGACCAACGAATGGGAAATGCCGTATTGGAATTTAGGAAACACATTCGACTACGCTGAAATGGCGGCCCTGATTTTCCCGCGCCCGTTTATGGTCGAAAGAGGACATCATGACCGGGTTTCCATCGACCCATGGGTAGCCCATGAGTATGCCAAAGTGCGCTGGATCTACGCTCAATTTGGATTGGCAGATAAAACAGAAATCGAGTTTTTCCAGGGCGGTCACGCAATTCACGAGAAAGGAACTTACGATTTTCTGCACAAGCATCTGAACTGGCCGAAGCCTTGATCGACTATTTACGACAATCGTCCACACCTGAACGCAGTCTGATTTCCATTACTAGTGACAGCAGCTACAGCCGGTGGCAAATCGTTCCCGAAGAGAACCAAACCATGAATCGACTCCATTCGATTTTGACAATGATCGTGTTGCTGCTGACGATTCACGGCACCCCACTCGATGCTGCCGAACCATTGGTGCTTGCGAAGGACGGCCAAGCGAATGCAGTCATTTTGCTGCCGAGCAATCCATCGGTTGCCGCTCGCGAAGGTGCAGACATTCTGAGTGATCATCTCAAGCAGATTTGCGGTAGAGAGTTTCAGATTGTCAGTGAAGACAAGTTGAAAGATGCGACGGTCAAAGATGAATACATCGTCACACAGGCACCAGGGTCGACAGAGAACTTCATTCTTGTTGGCGAAGGCAAGTTAGCGCAACTCCTTGGCGCGACATCCCAAAATTTGGGGCCTGGGGAGACACTGATACGGACGTATCCGAACGCGATCGTCCTACTCGGACCGAAACGAAGGCCGACTTCGGACGAGAATGGAACTCGTTATGCGGTGGCTCTCTTTCTTGAACAGTCTCTGGGCTGTCGTTTTCTCTGGCCTGGTGAATTAGGTAAGGTTGTTCCTCAGCGAAATACCATCGAAGTTGCCGCGATCGATCATAGTTTTACACCCAAAATTCGACAAAGACGCATCCGCATGGCGACCGGATACAGTGACCGCAAAGACAAAGGTGTGAAACGTCTTGGGTTCGACGAAGCGGATTATCACCGCCTCAGGAAAAGTGCGAGTACCACCGTCTCACAAGACTCCGGTTGGGCTGGCTGGCATTGTCTCGGTGGTTCGCTACGGCTCGCGTCGGGGCATTCCTTCGGATACATGTGGGAGATGCACAAAGACAAACATCCGGAGTGGTTCGCGGTGCAGCCCGATGGAACACGTGACCAGAGTCGCAGCCCAGACCGTTCGCGACTATGTGTTTCAAACATGGAATTGATCGAAGAGATCGCCCGAGACAGGATTGAAAAAATAAATCGCTCGGAGACTGGAAGCGTTTCCATCGGCCCGAACGATGGCGGTCAGACTGGTTTCTGCCGCTGCGAAGAATGCAAAAAACTCGACCCATCGAACAGTCGCAAACTTGTAAACGGCAATGTAGCATTGACTGATCGGTTCATCTATTTCTGGAACGAGATTGCCAAACGCGTCGTCAAGGTTCACCCCGATGTAACGTTGATGGCAGACGCTTACGCTGTTTATGCGGCTCCACCCGTTGAAAGAAAACTGCATCCGAACATTGCCATCCGCTACGTTGGAATCAAGTACAACAATGAAGAGAAACGACAGCAGGATCGCAAGGACTGGAAGGCTTGGTCAACGGCGACTGATAAACTCTTTTACCGATCCAACTTCTTGCTTTCCAGTCGACGGCAAGGTGTTCCATTCATATACGTCCACAAAATGGCAGAAGATTTTAAATATCTGGCTCAGCACTCGTTGGTCGCGACCGATCTGGATTCCTGTTGTCACAACTGGGCCACACAGGGATTAAATTACTACGTCTGCGCCAAGTTGCTTTGGGATCCCGATCCCGATCTCGATGTTGATGCCTTGATCGACGACTACTGTCGAGCGGGGTTCGGATCGGGTGCGGAGTCCGTCAAAAATCATTTTCTGTATGTCGAAGAAGTCACCAGAAATGTTGCAGCTGAACAGTTGAATTACACTGATCCCTACACGCCGGAAGTTATCGACAAACTGCGCAGCGACCTCGACGCAGCGGAGACCGCAACACGCGACGAACCTGATGCGCACGAGCGAGTCGCCTTCCTTCGTAGTGGACTGGAATACACGGATGCTTACGTCGCTGCATTTCGGATCTTCCGCGAACACGAGGCATCTGGCGGCGGACGACTGCCCAGTGAAACGAAGCTGAGAATTCGCAAAGCCCTCGACAACAATTGGCTCGTTTCGCGGGATATGTTCGAAAACCATCACCTCGCCGTCAATGTCGCCACAGTCGCTTATGGCAGTTGGAGCTACTTCGCCCGCTTCTACTGGAGTGACCCATCACCAGAAATTCGCGAGCGGGTGGAATCTCGCTGAATTGTGAACCCTGGCTTTCGTATTGTTCCTCAAGACAAGTCCCGCAAAAAAAAGTCGTCATAGTCACTGAACTCGTGAGAGTGAAGTCGTCATTCACGGGAACAAATGAGAGAACTTGAATCTACGAGTCGCGCATCCCTCATCCAACAATCTCAACGCAGAGAGTCAAGCTACTGCGATGCGGAGAAAATAATGATAACACGTCGATTTCAACTTCTATTGATTGTTGTGGTTGCCTCTTTTTGCGTGTCGATGGTTTCTGCTGACGACCAACAGTACGAGTGGAAAGTCGGACTTGCTACGGTGAAAATCACACCTGCCGAGCCAGTACGCATGGCGGGATACGGGAGCAAAGAGCGTGAGCAGCCATTCGACAGTGTCGCGGCGGACCTGTTTGCCAAGGCGATGGTGTTCGAAGATGCGAAGGGACACCAGTCGCTATTGATTACAACGGATTTAATCGGGTTAACGGACGCCGTTTTGGAACCAATCTACCGACGAATCACCGAAAAAACCGGACTTGGACGAGATCAGATCCTGATCAATTCATCGCACACTCATACTGGACCAGTCCTTGGTCTCGATGCGAATCAACTTGAATACCTGAAGAACCCAGCGCACATCGAAGCGACGATTCGTTACACGCGAGGATTGTCTGACGGGATCGTAGACTTAGCTGTCGAGGCGACGAATAAGCTTGAATCCGCGCGGCTTTCGTGGGGCGTCTGTGTTGCGACCTTTGTGATGAATCGCCGTGAGTTCACGGAGCGAGGCGTGCGACTTGGAGTGAACGCACGCGCCATGGCGGATCGCAGCGTTCCGATTCTCAAGATCGAATCGCCCAAAGGCAAGTTGCGCTGCGTGTTGATCGGCACCGCCTGTCACAACACAACGTTGAGAGGCCAGGCCATGCAGATCAGCGGGGACTATGCGGGCTATGCCCAGCAATACGTCGAGAAACAGTTTGAAAGTGCGCAGGCCATGTTCATGCAGGGCTGTGGCGGTGATGCAGATCCTTTTCCACACGGTTCAGAAGGACTCGCCCGCATTCACGGCATGACGTTGGGCAAAGAAGTCGAGCGCGTTCTCGAAACGGATCTCACTCCTGTTCGCGGACCGTTGACAACGCTGTTGGAACCGGTCGCTCTTCCGCTACAACAGGAAATCTCAAAGGAGACTTACGACAAACTCGAACGAGCCAGTGGTTCGACGCGAAACGTGGCGAGCAATCTCCGTGAGGCGCTGAAGTCAGACACTCAGCTTCCCGCCAGCTACAAGTCGCGGATTGGACTTTGGCAGTTTGGCGAAGACCTGACGCTAGTCTCGTTGCCAGGGGAAGTTGTCGTCGACTACGTCGGCTTGATTGAAGAGGCGATTGGTCCGCGGAAGCTGTGGGTCAGTGCCTACAACCACGACGTGTTCGGATACCTTCCATCAGCGCGAGTTCTTCGCGAAGGCGGCTATGAGATGCGAGGCATTTATAGTGGCGGCATCGGGATCTTCTCTCCAGACGTCGAAAGAGTCGTCGTCGAGAAAGTACATGCTCTTGCCGCCAAAGCAGGACGACCGGACGTCAAGATTCATACACAACAATAACTTTAGTGGTTCCTTTCTTCGCAAAGTTGTTCTGGCTTTGACCTCTTCAACTGGTTGATTGATTTGTCGGTGTTGTCTCAAGTCAGGGTTGCTCACCTTGCCACGACTTGATGCGTGGAAGCCATCGTGGAACGTTCATACGGTAGACCTGATAATCATCACCGAATCTTTTCACAAGCCCCGGCTCTTCTGAAAACGGGATGTAAATCGCATTGATCGTCGCAAAGATGGCGAACCAAACGAGCAAGGGAATTGAGCCGCTTGCCAATGATTCGCCGATCAAAATCGCCATGACACCGGAGATCATTGGGTTGCGTACGTGTCGATACACTCCCTCGATAACCAATTTTTGCGTCGGGTTCCACGGAGCCAATGTTCCATCACCGACACTCGCAAATTGCCTGATGGTCGTCACGACCAGAAACAGTCCGGTCATCGCAATCACGAATCCGAGACCGATGAGAGTTGGCTTGAGGGCGAGGTGAATTTCCCAGATCTCCAGCGTGCCCAGGCCGAACCATCCCAGCAGCGCAACCGGAATGGTAACCGTGGCCATCACAGGCAGGATGAGGATTGCTTTCAAATGTTGCCATCGGCTCATTGTTGATTCATCCGAAGGAGTGTTACCGACGCTGGACACGCATCTTCTGAACATTGATAATAGTTTGCTAACAACGAGTTTACGAACGCTGACAATTAATGAGATTTCAATCGCATGAATATTCACGCCACGATCTACTTGCCGTTTGTCGTCGGCCTACTTGCACCAACAGTATTCGCTGCCGATGGTCAGTTCTCAGTTGAATCGAATCTGCAGGCGGGCGTGGCCAAAGTCGACATCACTCCTGCAGAGACCGACGGAGTGATGGTGACCGGCCATCGTCGAAAGATTTTCGGAGTCCGCGATCCACTCCGTGCGGGTGTGCTGCTGCTGGACGACGGAGAAACGAAGGCTGCCATTGTAACGCTTGATACAATCGGT
>JAJDEL010000666.1 GCA_029259835.1 Planctomicrobium sp.
TGAGAGTCCGCACTGTGGCAATCGATGCAGTAGGTCTTGAAGAACGGCTTGACATCCTCATTGAAATCCATCTGCGGGCGAGGAGCAACTGCTTCCGCTGCAACAACAGAATCCTGAGCCTCTATCGGGCCATCGCCACTGCGAAAGAAGACTGCAAAGATTCCAAAAACGATCAGCACACCGAACGTCGATGCTCCCCAGACAGGGTAATTGATTCCACGTCGGCTTTTCTTTCTCTTCCGTTTGACTCTGGGTGATTGTCGGGAATCTTTTCGCTTCGGCTTTCTGGGAGCATCAGGACTTGCTTCAGGTGCCCGAAACGGTTGGCGGCAATCCTTATTCGGACAATACCCTTTCTTCCCCGCATCTTTTGCGTGAAGTTTGAACCGGGAACCGCAATGTCGACAACGGACGCGAATCACAGAGACACCTGAGTGAAATTGAAAAGTCTGAGGAATGTTGGCTTAAGAAACGGAGGGATTGTACGAAGTGTCTCAAGCAGGTGGGGTTAACTAATCGCTCCATTCTATGATGAAACGACCCGGTCTGTCCAATTGTTTCTCTCGAAGTCCGTTTGAAGCAGTCGTGCGGGCTGTGAAATCGCTGCAGGCTGTGCTCATCTCGAACAAAAGTGACTGCAATTATCCACCTGGCACCGTCAGGACGAAGTGAACTTCGCTTTCAGATTCAATTCGTTCGAGAAGCCCCTGATTGCTGACGCGGGAGTCTATGGCAACGGCGAGTCCCGGTTTCAGTTGGTCGTCAACGCAGAGTCGATCCTGAATGCCTGGGAATTCCAACTCCAGTTGTACAAGGACTTCGCGCACGTTTTTCGCATCCAACTCCAATTTTTGAACGCCGCTGGTGTGCTTTTGAAGCGATGCTGGAATAAAGACTGTCGGCATTGTGAACTTTCGCAGGATTCGTGTCTGTTCGATATTGAAGTCGAGTCCCGATTCGAACGACAATACCTCTTTTCATATTCGAATCATACACGATGAGACGCAATCGATGGAGATCGTTGAGACAGTCCTGCCTGGTGTGAAGTTGATCAAGCCCAAACTCTTCGGTGATCAACGAGGTTTTTTTACGGAGCTTTATCATCAACAAAAGTTTAGCGATCACGGCATTTCAGTTCCTTTCGTTCAGGATAACCTCTCTCGCTCGCAACAAGGTGTTCTTCGGGGGCTGCATTACCAGATTCAATGTCCGCAAGGAAAACTCGTGACGGTCTTTGCTGGCGAGATTTTCGATGTCGCCGTCGATGTCCGCAGGAGTTCACCTCACTTTGGGAAGTGGGTCGGTCAATTGCTTTCATCCGAGAATCGACATTCACTCTACATACCTCCTGGTTTTGCACACGGGTTTCAGGTTCTTTCCGAGTCAGCAGATGTCTTTTACAAATGTACTGACTTGTACCACCCCGAGCACGAACGAACGCTCTTGTGGAATGATCCTGATGTAGGAGTCGACTGGTCACTGAAAGGAGAACCCGTCCTCTCCGAAAAGGATCTGGCTGGTCTACCTCTCTCTCAAATTGAATGCTTTGATTGATGCCTGTTGATTCGAAAACTGATTTACCCCTCGTGGCCTTAACGATGGGTGATGTTGCTGGTGTTGGACCAGAAGTCGTCGCTGCTGCCGTTGCCTCGACGGAGGTGCGTCAACTCTGCCGACCTCTAGTGGTCGGTGATCCGGTTGTTCTCGAACGAGCATTGCAACTGATCGAACAGAATTTGGAAATCGTTTCGGTCGCGAGTATTGATGATGCGATCTCAAACGAGCCGGATGTTGTATTCTGTTGGAATCCAACGTCCGCAGAAACTACTAACGTGCCTGTTGGTCAACTCGATGCCAGGGCAGGGCAGGCGGCGTACGAATGGCTCGTCGCGGCAACGATTGCTGCATTGGAAAGGCGTGTCGATGCGATTGTGACTGCGCCCCTTAATAAAGCAGCGCTACATCTGGCTGGACATCACTATCCTGGGCACACTGAAATTCTAGCAGAGCAATGCGGGATCGACGACTTCGCGATGATGCTTTATCTCCCTGGTGGTGAGAGCGTGCAAGGACCGTTTGGGTTGGGAGTTGCTCATGTGACTCTACATACGTCGGTTGCCAGTGTCCCTGAATTGCTGACCACTAAAGCGATTGGCGAAAAAATTCACCTCGTCGATGGGTTTCTCAAGAAACTTGGTTGTGAAGATCCGCGCGTTGGCGTCTGTGCCTTAAACCCTCATGCTGGCGAACAAGGTTTATTCGGAAATGAAGAGAGCGAACTGATCGCCCCGGCAGTTGATTTAGCAAGAACCGATTCGGTGAATGTTCGCGGTCCATTCCCGGCGGATACGCTTCTTCAACAGGCTGTCTCAGGAAAGTACGATGGCATCGTCGCGATGTATCACGATCAGGGACACATCGCTTTGAAGCTGATTGCATTTCAGCGCGCAGTGAATGTCACGCTTGGACTGCCCATCGTTCGTACCAGCCCCAGCCACGGCACCGCGTTTGACATTGCCTGGCAGAATAAAGTTGAAACAGCTGGTATGCACTCCGCTATCCGGATCGCGGTGCAGCTTGCTCAGAAAAAATAGCAGGGTCATAGTGTGATTCATATTTCACGCCTACCAACTGTAATTAGCCTGTTTTCTAAAACCGCTGATTTGAATCACTCCCTGATCGCTCACGGACATGACCGAGTAACCATTACTCTCGGCGCCTGAGCCTTCAACCATGGCGACGAGTGTGCAGTAGTGAATACCTGCGATCTCTTTGTGATCGTTCTTGTGGCTATGTCCCTGAAAAACAGCAATCACTTGCCCAGACGCTTCCAGCACTTTGCGAACGACTTCGCAGTTCCGCACGCCGTGAGAGTTACTCACGTCGAGTCGCTGATGAGCGAAGAGGATTGTCTTTTTGTCGGTCGCTTTCAGATCAGCTTGCAGCCATTCCAATTCTGCTGGTGGAACGTTCGCGTCGGTCCACTAAAAGTTTTTTCGTTGATATGGCTTTCCATCACTGCGAAAACAAGAATCAAGAACAACAAAGTGCAGACCACCACGGTCGAAGGAGTAGTACGACTTCTTTTGCCCAACTTCTCCCAGGAATTCTTGCTTGGTGAGGGTGTCGACGCAGTGATTTCCCA
>JAJDEL010000667.1 GCA_029259835.1 Planctomicrobium sp.
TGCTGGTACACCGATGGTCGTCAGCAGCACTTCAAGTTCGCCAGCGAAGAAGCCGTAGTATTTGAAGAAGAGCAGAATTCCAAGGTTCGCACAGATCGAGACCGCGAGAAGAAGTTTGCGCCTTCTTTGTTCTGTGCTCCCGGCAATCGCAAGAGCCACGCAGTAGTCAACAATTGTTGAAAGTGCGATCAATCCCAGGAACCGCCAATCCCAGCAACCATAAAACACATAGCTGCCAATCAACAACACGATGTTCTGGTTGCGTCTCTGCAAACGATGATAAATCGCAAACAGGCAGCCAAAGAAAATCCAAAATGTGTAACTATTAAACAGCATCGCCGGTCCGGTGAAATTCACTTGGCCGAATACGTCCACGAACTACTCTTAAATAGACCGTACGCTACGATTTAGAACGTCTCACGACCGTGGCCCACTCCCGGAACAGAATGACGAGAACAGGTGGTCGCGAGGTTCAGCGTGTATCGGTTCTAACAGATTGACCGGCATGAGCCGTTTGGGCGCTGGCCTCGGATCTGATCCTATCTCACTCTTATAACCGGGGCTGGCGCCCTTCGATTGGATCCGAATGAACCTATTCGGGTTATTATTTTAGCGAAGTTCTTCTCAAATCAATCCATGCAACGGGCTGCCAGGGGCGGCGAGTTGATCGACGCGGGCGGTGATTTTGGGGTCTTCGATGAGTGGTGGTGCGTGGTGCGGTTTGATTCGGGCATCGATGACGAGGGAACCTCGACAGCCCCAGTGTTTGTTTTCGGCAAATGCACCAATTCCTCCAATGTCGTTGGCAGGGTTAGAGCGAGTGAATACCACCCAGAGGAAGTTGTTCAGCGTTCGTGCTGTGAATTCGGAATCGTTGACGAGCAGCAATAGCGGAAATTGATTGATAGGATCGTCGGCGTGAATGCTTTCGCAAAATTGATCGAGAATCTCGTCAGACAGTTCCCGGCACTCAGGTGCTTTGACTGCCAGAATTCCAGGTAACACAACCCTTGGATCACTGAAATTGGTCGGCAGCGATAAGTTCGAGGGAATTTCAGTCGCCAATTCACGTTTCACTTTACCTGCTGCAGCGATCACAACTTTTGATCCAGCGTTCAAACCATCCCCAGAGTAGTCGAGCGTGTCGATGGTCGTCTTTGTTTGAAAGTGTAAATCGCGTTTCCAGTCGACTCGCTTCAAGACATGATTTAAGAAGTGAGAGATGTCGTGGATATCGAGTTCCGGGTTGTCCTGTTCGGCGGTGATGAACAAATACTTCGCGAGCGAAAGTTGTCCCTGACCGAGAATCGCGTTTGCTTGAGTCAGAAGTTCCAGCGGAGTTCGTTCAACTGCGTAAGGAACGTATCGTTCGCTACCAATCGCTAGAAGCAGTGGATGTACTCCTGCGGCATCGACAGCATGAACGGCTTTCACCCCAGGAAGGACCGAGGGAATCGCCGGTCCAGTGATCTCGTGAATGATTTCACCGAACGCAGTATCTTCCTGCGGTGGTCGACCAACGACGGTGAATGGCCAGATGGCATCGGTACGATGATAAACCCGATCGACATTCAGGACCGGAAAATCATGCTTGAGGCTGTAGTAGCCGAGATGATCGCCGAAGGGGCCTTCTGGTTTGAGATGCTGCGGATCAATCGTTCCGGAAATGCAAAAGTCTGCCTCCGCAATCAATGGCAAATGATCCTCTGTCTTGATGAGTTGAACACGCCTCCCGCCCAATGCTCCGGCAAACGTCAATTCCGACAACCCCTCCGGCAGCGGCATGACTGCCGAGAGCGGAAGGGCAGGCGGACCACCAATGAAAATGTTAACATTAAGCGGTTCTCCTTTGCGAATCGCAGCGGCATGATGAACTCCGATCCCGCGATGAATCTGGTAGTGGACCCCGACTTCTTCGTTCGCGATATAGTTATTTCCTGCCAGTTGAATACGGTACATTCCCAGGTTCGATTTCTGCCAGCCTGAGTCGTCGGGGTGCTCTGTGTAGACGGCGGGCAGTGTCACAAATGGCCCACCATCGTCCGGCCAACTGACGAGTTGCGGGAGTTGATCGAGTGTCGTTTCGTTTTGATTGACAGCCCCGCGCGAGACATACTTCGGCTGCATCGCCCAGGCCGTGGGCATTGCCCGCGCGTACCGCAATGGATGTTTCAGGGCAGCTGTCGGATCGATTTTGAGTTCAACCAGTCGCTTTACGAGATCGAGAGTGTCCCGGAACAAGAACCGCGTTCGCTCCAATGTCCCGAACAGGTTACTGACCATCGGGAACTGGCACCCTTTGACATTCTCAAAAAAGATCGCTGGTCCCTGCGCTTCGTAAACACGCCTTTGTATTTCGGCAGCTTCGAGGTGTGGATCAACTTCGCTCTGAATGCGCACGAGTTGATCGTGCTTTTCGAGATCGTCGACACATTCTTTGAGATTTCGGTAGCCCATGTTGGGGTCTGGGGTGAGGGTCTAGGGGCAAGTGAGAAATTTCATTAATCTTCATCCACTGTTTAGCGACGCACTTCAAGTGCCCCGCCATTTAAACTCTCTAT
>JAJDEL010000668.1 GCA_029259835.1 Planctomicrobium sp.
CGCATTGAACGGACGATTGCGACTCAAGGATTCGATGGCGAAATGTGCTGGGTTCATGCCCGTGCAGGAGCGATTCCTTCGCACAGTGCTGCGAATGCTGGCGAAACGCCGCTTATCGTGATGACGACTCAAAAACTCAAGTTGAGCGGCTCTGATGTCTTTTATGCATTGCATTCGGAAACAACCCCTGACGATGCGACAACGTGGTCCGGATTAACCGAGCAGTCGGTCTTTAAGCGACAAGCAGACGGGAACGGCTTGGAAATGACCGTCTGTGACTTCACTCCGAAGTGGCATGCCGCGACCGGAAAACTACTGGGAACAGGGCACACGGTTGTTTATGAAAACAACAAGGTGAAGCACGTTCGTCAGCGTGCGACGGCTTACTCTGTCTTCAATCCACAAACACAAGAATGGGGAACATGGAGTTCGCTGGAACTGCCAGACGTGCCAAAATTTCAAAACGCTGGTGCAGGTTCTGTGCAGCGAGTCGACTTGCCCAATGGTGATATTCTGCTGCCGATTTATTTCAAAGAACTCGAAGCAAAGCAGTACAGTACGACCGTCCTCCGCTGTCGATTCGATGGTAAGAAGCTGACCTACATTAAGCACGGCAGCGAATTAACGGTCCCAATCAAGCGCGGACTTTACGAACCCTCAATCGCAGCATTCTCTGGAAAGTATTACCTGACGATGCGAAATGATGATCGTGGGTATGTTTCCGTCAGCGAAGATGGTCTCAGTTATTCAAAGCCGAAACCTTGGACTTTTGATGATGGAGAAGAACTCGGCAACTACAACACGCAGCAACATTGGGTCTCACAAGAGAGTGGTCTCTATCTCGTCTACACTCGCAAAGGCGCTGACAACGATCACGTTTTCCGACATCGTGCACCGCTATTCATTGCGAAAGTCGATCCCGACTCATTACAGGTCATTCGCGCGGCCGAACGAATTGTTGTTCCAGAGAAGGGGGCACGGTTGGGGAATTTCGGCGTGACCGAAATCAGTTCGAATGAATCGTGGGTCACCGTGACTGAATGGATGCAGCCTATCGGTGTTGAGAAACATGGCAGCAACAATCGCATCTGGATCGCCAAACTTCTCTGGGATGCCCAGCCGTGATCATCGAAGGTCTCTGCACAACAACGAATCCCGATGGCACGACCAACATCGCTCCAATGGGGCCGATAGTGAACGAGAAGTTGACGACATTCCTGTTCCGTCCGTTCCAGACATCAACGACGTTTCAAAACCTCAAGGCAACCGGTTGCGGCGTGTTTCATGTCACTGACGACGTCGATATGATCGCCCGCGCTGCCATTGGAGAACTCGAAGAGACTCCCGAATTATTGCCTGCCGAAATCGTTGATGGACAAGTTATCGCGTCCGCGTGCCGTTGGTACGAATTCGCCCTGCAGTCGATTGATGAATCAAATCAACGTTCCGAAATCTCAACGACGCTTAAACACGTTGGTCACTTGCGAGACTACTGGGGGCTCAACCGCGCCCGGAATGCGATATTAGAAGCCGCGATTCTGGCGACTCGGCTGCACATTCTTGACGCGGATGGTATTCAAGAGCAAATGCAGCGACTGGAAGTCGTCGTCGAGAAAACCGCGAACGCTGCTGATGCGGAGACGTTTCAGTTTTTGAAAAAGTATGTTGCGTCTCGACTCGAATAAAGAAACTGAAACTGAAATTTACAACGGTTTGCCGGACACTTAAAGTATCCGGCTAAACAGTCTTTTCTCAATAGCAAACATTCAACAAGAATAAAGATGCCGACAGTAAGAACGCGTTTTGCTCCTTCCCCGACCGGATTCATGCACATTGGTGGCATGCGGACCGCTTTGTTTAACTGGTTGTGGGCGCGGCACAATGGTGGTCAATTCATCTTGCGAATTGACGATACCGACCAGGCCCGCAACATGGACGAAGCTCTCGGACCGATTCTCGAAGCGTTTCGCTGGCTCGGTCTCGACTGGGATGAAGGACCAGAAGTCGGCGGCGACTACGGACCTTACTTCCAATCGCAGAGATCGGAACTCTACACGGCAGCTTGCGAGAAACTGTTGCAGGAAGGCAAAGCCTACAAAGACTACGACCCTCCAGCACTCACGCAACAGGACCGAGAAGCTGCGGAAAAAGAGAAGCGACCGTTTCTGAACATCCGTCGTTCTCTGGAACTCACGGATGAAGAACGAGCGATCTGCGAAGCGGAAGAGCGAACGCACGTGATTCGCTATCGGGTGAATCGTGATGAGAAAGTGAGCATCGATGATCAGGTTCGCGGTCACGTTGAATGGGACTGTTCGTTGATTCCAGACCCGGTCATCATGCGGGGAGATGGAACTCCGCTCTACAATTTTGCGACGGTTGTCGATGATGCTGCTTTGAAAATTACCCACGTTATTCGAGCGGAAGAGCACCTGAGTAACACTCCGGTTCAGGTGATGCTCTTCAAGGCTTTGGAGTATGACTTACCAGAGTTCGCACACATCCCCTTTGTCGCGGCACCTGGTACAAAATCTAAATTAAGCAAGCGAGACAAGGCACTGGAAAAATACCGCAAGTCTCCGCAGTTCAAGAAACTCTTTGAAATTGCGGATGACATCCTTCCAAAGATTGGGCTTGGCAATTCGCAAACGCTCAACCCGGTGATGGTTTCCTACTATGATGCGGTAGGTTTTTTGCCTGATGCAATTTTTAATGGGCTAGCTCGACTTGGCTGGTCGTATGATGACAAAACAGAAAATATGTCCCGCGAATTTATCGTCGAAAAATTCACGCTCGACCGTATCGTCAAAGCCGCGGCTGGTCTCGACCCAGACAAGCTGCTTGCGTATCAGGAACATTGGATCGGGCAGCTTTCAATTGAGGAAAAAGTTGAACAGTGTTTACCGTATTTGCAGAAAGCGGAATACATCACAGGTGAGGCGGATGCGGTTGTTCGCTCGAAAGTGCAGCAACTTATTACTGCTCTCGGTAATCGCATCAAACTCTTCAGCGACATCCTAACCTACGATGAATATTTCGTTGCTGACGGTGAATTAGTTTACAACGAGAAGGCGTTTAAGAAACGGATCGTCAAACCGGAACGGGCGACCGAACTCCTCGCGAAGTATCGCGATCACCTTTCGCAGCAAGAAGACTTCACTGCAAGCTTCCTGGAAGAGGACTTCAAAACCTGGCTTGAGGCGAATGAGCTTGGCTATGGTGATATCATCCATGCTTTGCGAGTTGCCACGACTGGCAAGCCTGCCGGACCGGGGATGTTTGAGTGTTTGGAGTTGCTCGGAAAAGAAAGCTGCATCGATCGAATCAACCGAGCGATTTCGCAGACAGAATAATCACTGTTTTGCACAGACAATGAGTGCCAGTGCCACTTTGGGGTTTCTCCCCCGGTGGATCACCGGGGGCTATGTGAGGCTATTGACGATGCCGCACGAGACCGGGAGTGACGTCGACGTCTAAGTCGGAGATTTGTCCCTTGTTGAGTAGCTCCCAGGCGATTGCTCCCATCGCGGCGTTGTCGGTGCAGAGAGACATTGGAGCGATGGTCACGTTGATGCCGTCACTCGCGTCGAGTTCTGCGAGACGTTCGCGAAAACGTTGATTCGCAGCGACACCGCCTCCGATGCAAAGGGTATCTCGGTCGTAAGCGCGGGCGGCTTGTTGACATTTTGCGATGAGGACATCGACGACTGCTTCCTGAAAGCTGGCAGCGATGTCGGCGACACGTTGCTCGGTCAGCGGTGGTGGTTCTTCTCTCGCTCCCGGTTGTCCTAGAGCGGTGTATCGCAGCGATGTTTTGATTCCACTGAAACTGAATGCCAGTCGGTCATCTTTGATGAACGTCCGTGGAAACTTGAATGCTTTCAAATCGCCTTGCTGAGCGACACGAGCGATGTGTGGGCCGCCAGGGTAGGGCAGTCCGAGGATTGCTGCCGATTTGTCGAAGGCTTCGCCTGCGGCATCGTCAATCGTGGAGCCAATGAGTTCGTACTCTGTCGCCGATTGGCAATCGTAGAGATTCGTATGACCACCGCTAACGACCAATCCAATCGCTGGAAAGAGGTCTTCATCCGCAATCATCTGGCAGGCGTACAAGTGCGCATGAATATGGTTGAGTGCAATGAGCGGGATGTCGAGAACAAGCGAAAGTGACTTCGCCGCAGTCAAACCAACGAGAAGCGAACCGACCAGCCCTGGCTGCGTCATCACTGCAATTGCCGAGAGGTCTGCGAGTTTCCGATCGCTCTTTCGAAGTGCTTCGTCAATGACAGGTAAGATGTTCGAAAGATGAGCCCGCGAAGCAATCTCTGGAACGACTCCACCGAACCGTTGGTGCAATTCATCTTGAGTTGCAATCACGCTACTTAAGACGTTGAGGTCCGAGTCGATGACCGCTGCTGCGGTCTCGTCGCAAGACGATTCAATCGCGAGCAGTATTTGAGCAGACATTATGGAAATCGAGGGTCAAGGGAACATTCTGTAAGGTGTGTTGCAACACACCTTCCTTAAGCAAGAAGGGACAGTTTGATGCGTCGCGACACCCCTCAGAATAGCTGACTCAGCTCTCAGAACGAGAGGCCCGATCCTTTAGCCGATGTTGCTTTTTTGAGGAACAACCAGGTATGGAACACGGTAGGCAGCTTCTTTATCTTCAGTTTTCTTTGCAGGCGCTTTCTCATTTGAAGATTCTTCCTTCGTCGTTTTTCCTTCTTTACTTGTTTCAGTTTTACCTTCGCTCAATTCATCAGAAAGGTACTCCAATGCCTTATCGAGTTGTAAATCTTCGAAAGGAGTTTCAGAAGGACTTTCGAAAGGACTTTCCAGATAATGGTTGTCTCGTAAGTGTCGATCAAGTTGTAGTTCACGACTTTGCTGGCGTGAGTACTTGACCTCAAAACCTTCATTGGGTGTGACTCCCCAGACGTCTGATTCCTTTGAATCAGGGAAGCGGTGAATGTTCTCACCGCTGGGGCGCTGGTAGCTTGCGGTTGTCAGTTTTAACGCACTGCTGCCATTTTCAAGATCGATGACGTTCTGCACGCTCCCTTTTCCCCAGCTTCGTTCTCCGATAACGATTGCTCGGTCATGGTCTTGCAGGCAGGCACTGACAATTTCACTCGCAGAGGCGCTATAGCGGTTGACGAGTATCGCCATAGGAAAGCCAGTGAAGGTTCCAAATCGTTTTGCTGCCCACGTTCGCGGACGCTTATTGCGACCTTCCACGGAGACAATTTTCCCTTCCTCGATGAAGAGGTCAGCAACGTCAATCGCCGCTTGAAGTGATCCTCCTGGATCGAAACGCAGGTCCAGGATGAACGCTTTCATTCCATCCTTGCGAAGTGACTTGAGGACTTCGCGAAGTTCCGCAGCACTGCGGTCTGTAAAGTGTGTCAGGCGGGCAAATCCAATTTTCTGTTCGTGATCGATCATGAAATTCCATGTCGAATCAGGTTTGTGCGAGTAACCCAGAACCGTTTCGAGTTCGATGATGTCCCGGACCAAAGTCATACGATCTTCATTCTTAGAGTCGGCACGCCGAACAACGACTTCTACTTTCTCACCAGGCGCACCACGCAGCAACTCGATCGCCTTATCCATTTCTTCCTTGTCCGGAAAATCTTTGACCAGTTGACCAGAGATTTCAACAATCCGGTCACCAGCCAGAATGCCTGCCTTGTAAGCCGGGCTTCCAGCAATTGGGGCTATGATTTCAATCGCACGCATTTTGTCATCGAAATTCACACGAATTCCGACACCGCCGAATTTTTGTGTAATTGCTTCAGTGAAGATGTCTTTTTTGTCCGGAGAAATGTAGTTCGAGTAGGGATCGAGTTCCGAAAGCATTCCTCGAATCGCAGCATCGACGAGTTTGCGTTTGTCGACTTCTTTGACGTAGTTGCGGTCGATTTGCTGAAACGTATCGACGAAGACGCGCATCAACTCGTAGTATTCCTCATCGTCGCTTTGTGCTTTTGCAACGCCAGTGGAAATCGTCGCCATGAAAATGGCGGCTGTCAAAAGTGCGGACGTCGCCGCCCAGAGGATGGATTCGGATCGGTATTTCATGGAAGGTCTTCCTCGACCGGGTTTTTACGTTTAACACCTAACATCTCTACGCAAAGATTGTAGATGTGCTCCGACTTCTCAGCAAGATGGTTCGGCGAGCAACGATTGCAAAGTACGACTCCCAATACGAAAACAGGCCGACATCAAAGTTGATATCGGCCTGGAAATGGAGTGAAAACGAGCGAATTGTCACACTCATTGATCACAATCGTTCAAATTCAATGATCCTTTATGGTATTCCTTAGTCTGAAACGCTTTGCGAGACCGCCTTGGCTCTGGCATCGATGCGGTTTTGCAGAGTTTCCATAGTTTCTTTCAGGGCGTATTCCAGATAGACATCCTGATCGTAAATCAAGGATTCTACAGCGATATCGAGGGCAGCCTGACTGTCGAAAAAGCTTAATGCTCGCACAGCTTCGAGACGAACCCGGGGGTGTTCGTCGTGAACTGCGGCTTGAATTTTCGAAAGGGGTTCTTCGACACGGTCTTTCCAATAGCACAAAACACGAACTGCCGCCGCTCGTGCGCGGGCATCCTTCGAAGCCAGGATTCGGTCCAGCAATCCAAAGTCGATGGCGTCGTGATGCTGCTTCACCCAAAGTAATTCAAGCAGCAAGTGCTGGTCCGCTTCGCTTTCGCCTCGAGTTGCTGCAATGGATTTATCGACAGCAGTGATGACTTCAACTTTGTCTCTTGCTCCAAGTTCTCGGCGAGCCTGAAAGCGAGTGCGATCTTCGTATGTTTTCAACAATGACACAATGTCATCCGTTGATTGGAGTGCTGGTTTGGCAGGCTTGAGCAAGTCCTTGCTTTTGTAGGTGATCTTCCAGATACGACCGTGCGTTTTGTCTCGATTAGGATCACGGATATTATGCTGCATGTGACCGACCAAAGGATTGAACCAGTCGAGAACATACAACGCACCATCGGGACCGAACTGTAAATCGACCGGGCGGAAGTTTGGATCAGAAGAACGCAGCAGCGGTTCGATTGGCTCTGCAAAGAATCCTGAACCTTCATCTTTGAATCGATATTGCAACACGCCTTGAAAGCCGATGTCATTGTTCAGCAAATAGTTCCCTTGCATTTCTTCCGGAAAGTGGCGGCTAGATACGATTTCACAACCACAAGTCGGTCGCCATTGCTTAACGAGAAATTGCTTCAGTCCCGGATGTTTGCGTGGGTGGTCAAGATCACCTGAGAAAGCAGCGCCGACATAGTTTGCACCTCCCGAGGCGTCGGCGACAAAGTTCTGCCCCCACTTATCAAAGCAATGTCCCCATGGGTTCGCAAAGTTATAGGAAACGAATACGTCTAACCGTTCCGAGCGTGGCTCATAACGAAACACGGCTGCGTTCGCGACTTGTTCGAGACCATTCGGTGTTTCCATTTGTGAATGATGGAACGTTCCTTCCTGAAAATATAATTCGCCACCAGGACCGAGTTCAAACGCACTGATCGAGTGATGTGAATCGGCGGAATCAAAACCGTGTAAACGCAATTGATAATCATCGGCAACGTCGTCGCCATCGGTGTCTTTGATGAACATTAGGTTCGGTTGCTGGGCGACGTATGCTCCGCCGTTTGCGAGCTCAATTCCGGTTGGAACATGCAATCCGCGGGCGAAGATTTTTTCTGAATCAGCTTTTCCATCCGCGTTTGTGTCTGCGAGGATCAGAATTTTATCATCGACTGGAACGCCAGGAAGATACATTGGATAAGAGGGCATCGTGGTCAGGTACATTCGACCTTTGCCATCGAATGTAAACTGGACAGGGTTTTCAAGGTTCGGGAAATCTTCCTCAGAAGCCCAGAGGCTGATTTCGAATCCTTCCGGAAGAGTAAATGACTCCGCTGCTTCGTTTGGAGGAGTCACATAAACTTCATTCTTGAAGTTCGTTTGGATTTCCGCAAAGTCGCCGGTGCCGGAGTCGTCGATTTTGGCAGGGACTGACTCCCCTTGAGCGACTTTCCAGATGCGCTCGTCACGAACGGCGATCATTTTCCGCAGTTTCTCGAATTCTGCCGGGAAGTTGACAACGCCGAAAGGTTCCTTACGACCACCGTAAATGTAGAAGCCGTTTACGGCTCGGTGGTCGTAGAAGAATTGCAGATTTTTTTCTGCGACTTCCGCACGAAGTTTTTTGGCATTGATTTTTGATTCGGCTGCTTTGCCAAATAAACCTCGGTCAAGAACTCTTGCGAGTTTCTTGTATCCTTCATCACCCAGGTGAATGCCGTTGATCGTGAGTGGTCTTTCAGATTCCGCGAACAACTTCTTTGTCGGCGCGAAGAGGTCCACGAACCGGACACCTTTCTTTTGTGCGACACGTTTGATGGCGGCAGTGTAGAGAGCAAGGTTAGCGTTGTTATCCGTGCCAGCTGAAATTCCGCGGCTGTCGATATTTTCGCAAGCAATCGGTGAAACGAGAACAAGTTGAACTTGGTCGTTAGCTTTCCCTTCTTTGTCCTGAATCATCGGCTCGTATGATCCGCGCTTGTAGCTCTTGCTGGGGTACTTCAATGTTTTCAGGTCGTCGACAAACTGAATCAGTTTCTCTTCAAAGGCGGCAATTCCGCTTTGACCAGCGAAGGACTCGCTGTAGCCGAACATTGCCAGAATGAGATTGGGCTGATGATCGACGAGTGTGTGCCCGTGGTCCTGGAAATCTTGCGAACGCATACGTGAACCAATCGTGTCTCCCGACCAACCCAAGTTGCGGACGACCAGTTTCTGTTGAGGAAAACGGCGGTGCAGCAAGGTTTCCCAGTAATTGAAATACTGCATCCGCTCGGCGAGCGTATTTCCTAGAATCACGACTTTATCGCCCGCTTGTGCTGTCACTGCTTCCTGAGCTATGACCGGCTGAGGCAGCGACAGAGCCACGAAGAAAATGAGAATTGATTGCTGCAATTGGCGTTGAGTCATGCTTTTCTCTGTTATTCAGTAATTTTTAGCCTGTCGGTACGAATCAGAGACCGGCAGAGTTTTCGACAATTCAAGTATTCAATACTGGCGTTTTTGAGTACGATTGTAAATTGACTCCTATCCCAGAGTCGAAGTTTTTAGTCCTAAAGCATCAAGAAGCAGACGGCAATTTAGAGGATGCCAAAAGTGAATTGCGGAGCGAAGAAATGAACGGCCCAGATTTGAACATTGCACGCACATCGCGAACAGTTTTCCAAAGAGCTTTGCTGTTACTCGTTGTCGGTCTGGTGTTAGGAGGGACGTTCTGGAAGACCGGCGTATTGGGAATGTTCTCCTCCTCAGCAAATCAGATGGGAGACATCGGTGTTACCGTTCCTGGAAATGTTCAAAGTGTTTCAGAGAACGGGTCAAGCAATGTTGAAACATCTGACACGTCCTCTTCGATGGCGACAATAGATCAAATCGTAGGAGCTTGGGAATTCGCAGACAGCGATGCCAGTCGCGAGATCGTGAACCGTGCAGATGGAACAGCCACGATCAACGTGACTTTTAGTTTCGTGGCATCGTTTTTGTATGGCTCTACTTTGCAACTCGATTTGGAGTGGTCGCTCGAAGACGGAGTTCTCACTCACACAATCATTGGAGGTTCTCCGGAAGCTGGCAAGAAAGCTCTCGTCAGGGATTATGGAGAAAAGACCAAGTACAAGATCCTTAAGCTCACGGATCAGGAAATGCATTTAATGGAATTTGGTGACCAAGCAGAGGATTATCTCTGGAAGCGATCCGCCGAAGAGTAGTGTCGCCGCAGTAGACCGATCAAAATCCCACTGGTGTGTTGGTTTGTGTGGGACGTTTGGTCGAGGCTGGTTTGTCATCCACGAGTTGCGGGCCAATTTTAGATATTCTCGCTCCAATAGGCTTGCCATCGTCGGTCCATACGGCAGCCTGACAACTTTCAGAGACTGTAAAATCTTTGAAGTCCAGGTGGTCAATGTCTTTGATTTTACGAGACATCACGACCTCACGAGTTCCGTCGAGGAGATCGTGGACACGGTGGCTTCCCCAGAATGTTTTCCAGGCCGTTTTGAAGGAACCGATCGGCCCTTGCTCTGGCAGCGAAATACCAGTCTGGATTTTGGAATTGTATCCGCATGAGGACTCCCACCAATCCACGGTTTGGTGGATTTCGTCTGCGGATTTGCCGCGCATGATTGATGCTTGCTGAGATGAATTCGGAGGGGGGGCGAACAGGCAATTTCTGGCGAATGTGGTGATCGGTGCGTTTGCTCCCTTGCAGTGAATCGCTGCCTTATTCTGACTGAAAGTGCACTGATTCAGCGAGAGCATCCCTGAATTTTGCTTAGAGGTAATCGAGAGAGAGTCCGATCCTGAAACGAAAGTGACATCGCTTAGGGTCAAGGATTGATGGGTTGCATCCCAGTCGATTAACGGTCCGGACCCCGATATCATGGAATTTGTCATGGAGACGAGGCTCGGTTGTTTCCCCGGTCTTAGAGCAATGAGGCTCGTTTGAGAATTGTGGTCGAGTGGCTGCGACACTTGAACTTGATTCAAATTGATGGTTGCACCATTTTTCGATTCAAGAAAGATTGCTGAATCTTTCCCGGCGTTCGATTTACGAATCTCAAAGTGTCCATTTTCGATCGCAAACTCCCCATCATCAATGATGAACATTGCAGTGGCGAGTTGACTGTTTGCAGGTTCGACTCGCAGTGGATTTCCCTGAGATTGCTCGAATTTCAATCTTAGCTTCCGGTTCTTCAGTACGATTGGTGGGATCTTGCGAATCCCTGATCCAAAGCAGACGACCGTTGTTCCATTCGGGCATTTACCGCCTGCCAGAAAATTCGCCAAGCTATCTCCGAGATTCAGATTAAAGCGGACGGTTTTGCCTGACCAACGAATCGCTTTTTGTGATAATTTTTGCTTGTAAATTTTATTGAGAGCCAATTCGCGATCGACCGCTACGGCATCTAAAGTCGCGACCTGCGCTGGGTCTGCTCCAAGCAATGATCGTTCGCCAACTCCAGGATGAGCGAGATCTCCTAAAAGTCGACTGATGTCATCAGCAGTGATGAGAGACTGTTGGCTCTGCATGCTCTCGGTGTTCTCCAGGTGAACGAGATCATCGCTGGGCAGGGTCACGCCCCAGAATTCTGACCATTGAGTGGGATCAGAAATCGTATGAAGCGTCTTGTTCCGAGCACGGACGACAGTCAGATTCTCCACGTTCACTAGTCGAACATGCTGCATTTCCAATTTGATATTTTGTTTATCGTCAGCCGGGCCGTTTGCATTCCTAGGACTTGATTGCAAGATCTGGATTGCAGTCGTACTCATTGACGGCATGCCCATTAACAGAGATCGATTCAGTGTTAAATTGCAGGCACTCTGGATTGCTTCACTCTCAGGTCGAC
This sequence comes from Planctomicrobium sp., assembly GCA_029259835.1. Taxonomy (GTDB): domain Bacteria; phylum Planctomycetota; class Planctomycetia; order Planctomycetales; family Planctomycetaceae; genus Thalassoglobus. The sequence goes on from JAJDEL010000668.1 coordinate 11,452, forward strand.
TGATTTGCAAGTTTGTCACACCGCCAAGCAGAGTACAATTTGTGATATGAATGCTCTGTTGAGTTTTCGTATTGCTGAGCGAGACACGGAAGAGATTGTTTTCTTGAGATGTGAAAAATGAATTCTCACAATAAATATCACATGGGACATTTTCGGCGTCGATGACGGAAATGTTTTTTCCACGCATCAGGCAATTTTCGATGTGAACTCGATTCCCATTCTTAGATCTTTGGCCGACATCGACGCAAGTTACCGGTGACTGATCAATTGTCGTGAACGTGCAATCTCGTAAGATCAAGTCGGTCCCATTGAGTTTCAAAAACTCTAGTTTGTTCCCTGTTGAATTGCTGATGACGAAGTGCAAGCCAACAAGTTCCAATGTCCCACCTGTGACATTGAGCCAGGAATTCGATCCTCCTTTTTTACTTGAGCCATCGAGATGAAAAGCCAAGACTGGCTTGGACCGCGTTGCTCGAATTGTCAATCGATCTTTCAGATTAAGATGAGTCGAACGAATTTTCTGAGACTCCACAGCAGAGAGGTCAATCTCTGTTGGTCGGGCCTGAATTGCCGACAATGACTCTTCCAGGCTCAGGAATGTACCACGTCCTTTTTTTCCTCTTTGAACTTTGAATTGGTCTTGCTGATTCGGTTTTGCACGATCCTTCTCGATGACAACCCATTTTGGTGGTGTAATTTTCGTCTCGGACAGTGACGTGATGCGCGAAGGCTTCTCGCGAACCCTGTTTTCGCTTTTCTCTTGAGTGTCTTCATCAAGAGGGGACTTTTGGGTAAGCGTCTTGCTCTCAACATCGCCTGCGGAATTAGAATTCTGACCAGCGTTTTCACCGTACGGATTCACGTCAGGAGTAATTGACTCAACAGAAAACGAGGAGATTCCCCACCAGATGAGCCCG
>JAJDEL010000669.1 GCA_029259835.1 Planctomicrobium sp.
GCCTTGGCGGAATTCAACACTCGTCACAACGCAACCGCGCTGTAGTGACCGATCAATCACGGCCAATCGTTTCTGGTACCAGCTCTGCCCTCGTTCGACTTTTTCGAGTCTTTCAAAAAAAAATGATTGACCAGGAGAGAGAAGACTGGAATGGGGGCTATGATCGACAATGAATTCGCGATAACGTATTTTTACAATCGAAAGAAATTTTCGTGTTGAACATTCGACGATCAGAACGGTCCGATCTCGCCGCCATCACGGAGATCTACAACGAAGCGATATTGACCACGACAGCAACGTTTGACCTTGAACCAAAATCTCTTGAAGATCGACTGCAATGGTTCGAGGATCACGATGAACGTCATCCGATTCTGGTCGCGGATTTGGATGGACAAGTGGTTGGTTGGACGTGCCTATCCTGCTGGAATCCAAGATCGGGTTATGACAAAACCGCAGAAACGTCTTTCTACGTGAAAGAAGAACATCGTGGGAAAGGGATCGGTCGAAAACTCAAGGGAACAATTATCGACGAAGCTCGGCGGCTGGGTTATCACACGTTGATCGCTGGAGCAGCAGAAGGCAGCGATGCCAGCCTGCATTTAAATAAAAGATTCGGTTTCGAAGTCGTTGGCACGTTCAGGGACGTCGGACGAAAATTTGGTAAACAACTCGATGTGACCTATTTGCAAAAATTTTTGGACTGATCACGTAGGCCGCCCAAGTGGTTTAAGTCACTCTGCGTTTCAGCAACTCATTCTCAGTCAGCACCACAACAAGAAACAACAGACCATGAAGACCACACAATCAATCACGATGCCACTGCTTGCCATCTGTGTAATCACTAGTTCGACCTTTGGTGAATCTCCTCGCGACAGGCGGCATCAGCAGATTCACAAACGGCTGAAGGAAACGGCTGATCTTGAGTACAATTACTTCGCTCCTTCAGTGCATATCAGGTATCACCACCCTGATTCGGAAGCGACGTATCTCGCCTACTACAATGAAATTCGAGTCGAGAAAACCGTCAAGCATACTTACTTCTGCACGATCGGTTTTGATGTCGGGTACTTCGGCATTCAAGATCACGGCTCCGGTCACCTTGCAATTTTCTCGGTCTGGGATAAAGGAGGCGGCAATGATGATAGTTCTACCGTCGACAAGGCTGATCAGACTGAAGTCCTCTTCACGAACGAGAAAGCCAAAAGCAGCCGTTTTGGTGGTGAAGGCTCCGGAGCAAAAACGATGATGCCTTTTGCCTGGAAGGTCGGGAAAACATACTCGTTTCTGGTGCTGCTAACTCCGCAAGAAGAAGGGACCATCTACACAGCCTGGATCGGCGAAAAAGGGAAGGCTTGGCAGAAAATCGCTTCGTACAAAACAGTGATGACAAAGAAGAAAATCCGTGGTTTCTATTCCTTCATCGAAGACTATGCCCGCAACGGAGAAACAGGTCAGAAGCCGCGTTTGGCGTTTTATCCTGACCACGGAGCAATGACTGCGACTGGCGATTGGCAGCGTATCTCCAATGGCTCCGGCACCATCGCAGACGATGTCATCCAAAACGGATACTCCGGCGTCAAAGAGAATCTCTTCTTCAGCCAAAGCGGCGCCGATACGGTCGACTACAATACCCAACCGAAACAGTTTTCTGTTAAGCCTCTTGAAAACAAGTTTGCCATCAAGCCGTTGCCTCACGCTCTTCAAGAATTCAAGAAGTGACTGAAGATTTCCCTGAACGAAAATTTTCATGACAACGAGAATTCAGTATGGTAGCCGCTGGAATAGACAGGTGTTTCATTCTTAAGACAGTCTCCTGCCGCTGAGGAGAATAGCCCTGTGTCAGGAATATCAATTATAATTCCCCACTCGAATTTGTCCTCTCCATTGACGTTCTCATGCGAGAAACCGAAACTCTGCGGGACAACCGCTTCCTCCCAAGGCATTCATACCTGTGCGGCTTGAATGACTTCCCGCCAATCATGACTCACCACGAGGTCACCAATGTTACGCACTATGAATCTCATTCTCCCAGGCTTGCTGACGATTGCTCTCGTGCAAGTTTCTTCAGCTGCGACTCCAGAAGGCAACTGGCCGACATTTCGTGGACCGGATCGCACAGCGGTTTCACCGGATCAGGACTTACTAGAAAGTTGGCCGGAGAGCGGACCAAAACTGCTCTGGGAAACTGATGGTCTGGGACGTGGCTACTCTAGCCTCGCAATTTCAGGTGGGCGAATTTACACGATGGGAGATACTCTTCCCGATGCCGAAGCGGACGATGAGTACCTGTTCTGTTTCGATCAGCAAAGTGGTGAATTGGTCTGGAAATTGAAAACCGGTCCAGCCTGGAACAAAGGAAACATCACCTGGCAAAGTTCGCGCAGCACTCCCACTGTGAGCGCAGATCGAGTCTACGTTCTCACCGCCCATGGGAAACTAGTCTGTGCAGGAACCAATGGCGAAGAGATTTGGAGCAAGGATCTCAAAGAGGAGTTCGGTGGTAAGAAAGCGGATGGTTGGGGCTATAGCGAATCGGTTTTGATCGATGGAGAGACTTTAGTTGTCACGCCTGGCGGGACAAAGAACACAATGGTCGCCATGAACAAAGTGAGCGGCGAGACAATCTGGACCACCGTCAGAGAAAACGACCGTGGGGCAGGCCACGCTTCGACACTCATCACGAACATCGGCGGAACAAAAGTTTACGTCACTACAACTGGTAGCGGTGCGATGGGCGTTCGTGCGAAAGATGGCGAACTCCTCTGGAGCTACGAAATTGAGAAAACAACCGCCGTCATCCCGACTCCCATCGTTCGTGATGATCTTGTTTTCTTCACTGCTGGTTACAAACGGGGCGGAGCGCTACTGCGTCAGATTCCTGGCGAAACTGGTGAGGTCTCAATTGAAGAAA
>JAJDEL010000670.1 GCA_029259835.1 Planctomicrobium sp.
TCAGGAAGACTTGACGTATCTTGACATCCCCAAGTTAAGCCGTCTCGTACATGCCTGCTAAGATTATGAGAGGCCGGAATCTTCGGATTCTGGCCTCTCTTTTTTTGTTTGATAACAAATTTCGTGAGTGGGAAAAGAATCAGACGAAAGTCATCAGTCGGACTGCTTTGGCGAAATGACCATTTCACATTCTGGTAAGCTCTCAAGAAACACGCGACCGTATGCCCGTGTTCGAATTCGAGGATCAAGGATGATCACCTCGCCTGTATCGCTCGTTGATCGAATCAGTCTTCCAAACCCCTGGCGTAATTTAATCGCAGCCTCCGGAACTTGATATTCGATGAACGGATTGCCTCCGTTCTGTCGAATTCTCTCGACACGTGCTTCCAGCAATGGATGGTCCGGAACACTGAATGGAAGCTTTGTAATGATGACCATCTTCAAAGCGTCACCCGGCACATCAACACCTTGCCAGAAAGTCTCTGTTCCGAAAAGTACGGCTTGTCCATCTTCACGAAAGAGTTCGAGAAGTTTCGTGCGCTGTATTCCGTCTCCCTGGCAGAGAAGACGACGATTCTGCTGTGTGAACCAGCGATTGAGTTTTTGCGAGCAACTTCGCAGCATCCGGTAACTGGTAAAGAGAACGAATGCTCCACCTTCAAGGTGTTCGAGAGCCTTTCGAATTCTCTCAGCGGCCATTTGCTCATATTGACTGGGGTTTTCTCCCGGGTCCGGCATTCCATCGACAAGTGTCAGTTTCACCTGTTCACGATAATTAAACGGCGAGCCGAGTTTCAGTTCTTCGGATTTGTGAAGCCCGATCCGTTCACGATAGAAACTGAAATCTTGTTTCCCTACTGACAATGTTGCACTTGTCAAAATTACTGACTTCACCTGGGAAAACAATTCATCCCGAAGCGTTTCGCCGACTTGAATTGGAGACGAAAGAAGCTTGACACTCCGATTGCGTCCGGACGTTATTTCCACCCAGTAAACTGCCTCTTCGTCGTGTTGTTTCAGCCAACTCCTTAAGGAAATTGCCAATCCATCTAATCGGTCAGCCGCTGAGGTCAAATCGATGCGTTGCTCTTCGGACTTGAGGTTCGATGCGTATGAACGAATCATCAGAGCGAGTTCGCTGGCTTCGGTGCTGACCAGGTTCTCGATATCAAGTGGTTTTCGAACTCGACCATTCGACGCTCCAGACTCATTGCGCCAAACATCAATTCGGTCGAAGAGGTCGTCGACTAAAAAACGAAGCCGGCTGACTAACTGCTGACACTCGATCAAATTGTGTTGCAGTAAAACTCCCTTCTGAGTCCGGTCATTGTAGAGTTTTCCGAAGAGATAACTGAATTGACCATTCGAAATTGCCAAGCCCATATGAGAGGCAGCAACATCTTCCAGATTGTGAGCTTCATCAAAAATCGCTACGTCATAGTCAGGCAGAACACTCGCTCCGTCCCTTCTTAATGCCAGGTCAGAAAAAAACAACGCGTGATTCACAACAAGGATATTGGCGTTCCAAACACGACGGCGTGCTTTATAGTAAAAGCAGTCATTGTGTGTCGGACAGCGTTTCCCCAAACAATTACCGTGGTCACTGCGAACCTCGTCCCATACGGTTGCCAGTGGAGAAAAACCTAAGTCCGAGCGTGACCCATCGTCTGTCTCGTTGGCCCAGTGATGAATTTTTTGTAGCTGCGACATCTCTTCGGTCTCGAAGAGGCTAGTGCTCTTCACGTAGGCGTTTTTGAGGCGCCGCAGACTGATGTAATTGCCGCGACCTTTCACCAGAACAGCGGAAAATTCCAACGGAAGAATCGCGTTGAGAAATGGCAGATCGCGCTGTATCAACTGTTCTTGCAAACTGATCGTATGCGTGCTGATCACAATGCGGCAGCGACCCTCTTTGTTTTTTCGTTGAGCTGAGGCAAGAATACTAGGGACGAGATACGCGAAACTTTTTCCGACACCGGTTCCAGCTTCGACAACGAGATGTTGTTCACTTTTAATTGCTGAGGCGACAGCATCCGCCATGTCAAGCTGTTCCTGACGAGACTCATAGCCCGACAATCGTTGGGAAATTAGGCCATCTTCGGCCAGGACGTCAGCAACAGAAAGGGTCATCGGTTGGACCTGCAAACCCCAATCATGCACGTATCGTCTCGAGTGTTGACTCCATCCGCAAAGTCTTCAGTCTGATGAACAATTCCATCGATCACCTGTTGAATGTCACCAGGCAGAGATGAAAAAAGTTCAGAGAGACGTTTTTGCCCGTAGATTTCCTTCTCGCCATTCATCACTTCTGTGACACCGTCAGTGAAGGCAATGACGGTATCTCCCAATTCCAAATTTTGTGTGGAAGATTGATACTGGAGATCGGGCACGATCCCTAAAGGGAGACTCGATGATTCCGTTCCGATGGCTTCAACAGTTCCATCCGCGTGCCGCAACAAAGGCGCTAAATGTCCTGCATTCACGATTGTCATTTCATGAATTTTTGGATCGATTACCATCAGGGCAAATGTAATGAACCGGTGCCCTAACCCGCTCGAAGAAATTTCTTCGTTTAACCCTGAGACAGCTTCTTCAACCGTTGAACTGGTTAAAAGCTGGAAGCGGGTCGAGGAATATAACCTCGCCATGAGCAGGGCAGCTGGAACTCCTTTGCCTGCAACATCACCAATTGCCAGCGCGATGCGCCCACCGGGCAACTGGATGTAGTCAAAGTAGTCTCCACCGACGCTTAATGCAGCTTCGTAAAAATCGCTGAATTCATATCCATCAATTTTCGGACGGGACTTGGGCAAGAAACCAAGCTGAACCTGCGATGCAAATCCGAGATCTCGATCCATCTCTCGACGGACAAGATCCTCTTCGTGCAACCGTGCGTTTTCAACAGCCATGGCTGCCTGAGATGCCAGGCTCATGAGCAATTCAAGATCCTCTTCAGAAAACGCACTTTGTTCATCACGAGTCACAATTTGGATGACACCGATTCCATTTTCTTCTGGAGTGACCATTGGAACACACATGATAGAACGAATGTGCATTCGAGAGAGAGCCGTGCTCTTCTTGAATCTGGAATCATCAGAAACATTCTTACTGAGAATCGCTTCTCCAGTCTGCATTGCGTGTCGCACGACAGTCATACTGACAGCAACATTGTCTGCTTTCTGTTCGCCTCGAGCGCGGCTTGCCTTCACTTTGAGTTTGTTTGAATCAGAATCTCGCAATAACACAAAGCCCTGTTCTGCTTGTGGAAAGATATTGAAGAGTGTGGTCAACATCTTCGGTAGAACTTTCTCCACTTTCAACTCTCGACTCAATGCCTGAGTGATTTCTAAAATCGCTCGCAACTTCACATTCGGGTCAACGGAAGAACTGTCCTGATCCCAGGAACTTACTTTTCGAATTGCAGTCGAGGAATCAAAATTTTCATCGACCGAGACTGCGGCGTCGACTTCTTGAGGAATGTAAATCCGACTCTCTTCGATCGATCCAGAAAGGCCAAGGACGTCGGCCTGATTGACTTCGAGAGTCTGGGCGACATCCTCTTTGCTCTTGTCATCACCTGTTGCAATCAACTTTGAAGGCGAAAACACAAAAACAAGGACGACATCGCACAGGCGAATTTCATCACCTTCCTGAAGTTCCAGACGTCCTGAGATCAATTCGTCATTGACGTACGTTCCGTTTCGGCTCCGCAAGTCTTCAATATAGAAGGTCCCATGACTTTCAAGAATTTGAGCATGTCGGCGACTGACGACTCCACTCTGCAGCACGATTTCACAGCTCGGGTGCCTCCCCACAACCACTTGCTCTCCTTCAAGTGTGTACTGAGTTCCCTCATCGCCACCACGAATAAGCTGCAAAACAGCCAAGTGATCTCCTTATTCAGACCCCAAAATTCAGGTGATGATTCAGATTTCTTCGCGCGAACATTCCCCGAGTTTTTAGAGTCTACTTGTAGAGTTATGCAGCGGTCAAACCCCAACCTCACTGTTTCAGCCTGATTCTGGAGCATTGAGCAAGACGCGTGGGCTGCTATCATCCCCCTCACAGCATTGATCTCACTCAGAAAAGAAGACTCATGGACCCATTTCAGTATCAAAACAGCGAACTTTTTTGCGAAGATGTTTCAGTTTCGGCTCTTGCTGAGGAATTCGGGACGCCGCTCTGGGTCTATTCGAAAGCAAAACTCGTCCATGAATATCAGCAAATCCAGAACGCATTCGCCGCTGTTGATCCAGTGATTTGTTACTCCGTAAAAGCGAACTCGAATCTGAGTCTGCTCAAAGTTCTGAGTGAACAGGGTTGCAGCTTTGATGTCGTCAGCGGTGGCGAACTCTACCGCGTTCGCGAGGCAGGTGCAGACACGACAAAAGTCGCCTTTGCTGGTGTCGGGAAAACAGACGATGAAATTCGCTTCGCCCTCGAAAGCGACATCCTCATGTTTAATGTCGAGAGCGAACCGGAACTCGATGCGATTTCACGAATCGCTGGCGAGATGGGTAAAGTTGCGCCCGTTGCTCTGCGCCTCAATCCAGACGTTGACGGGAAGACTCATGAGAAAACAACGACCGGAAGAAAAGGCAACAAGTTCGGGATGGACATCGAACGGCACAACGAACTCGCTGACAAAGTCCTGGCTGATCCGAACCTGGAACTGCGTGGAATTCACCTGCACATCGGTTCACCCATCAACACGACGGATCCATACAGGCAAGCAGCTGAGAAAGCTTTAAGCGTGGTCCGCGAACTCAGAAGCAAAGGTCATCAGACAAACTGGATCAACCTCGGTGGTGGCTTTGGGCTCAACTACAAAAATGACGAAGCTCCGCCAGCAAGCGTTTACGCCGAAGTCATCGTCCCCATTATCCAGGAAGCAGAGTGCCGTTTAGCGCTCGAGCCGGGACGCAGCATCGCGGGCAACTCAGGAATTTTGGTCAGTGAAGTGATCTTCGTGAAGTACGAAGGGGGCAAACGGTTCGTCATCCAAGATGCTGCGATGACCGATCTGATCCGTCCAGCGATGTACGATTCATTCCATAAGCTCTGGCCAGTGAATCCATCAGTCCCGGCACCAGAAGATTTTGAAGTAGAAATCGAGAACTGTTCGCTCGCCGATATCGTCGGTCCGGTTTGCGAATCGAGTGATTATTTCGCTAAAGGACGATCCTTCCCGAATGTGAACAGAGGTGACCTGCTCGCAACATTCAGCGCCGGTGCCTACGGAACAGTCATGAGCAGCAATTACAACTCACGTCCCCGTGGCACAGAAGTTCTCGTTGATGGCAACGAATACAAGATCATTCGACGCAGAGAATCTTACGAAGACTTAGTTGCACATGAGCGCGTTTGAATTTCAATAACAAACTCGTTTTGCCACACACATCAAGTGTGTGGCAAAACGCAATTCACAATACATCATCATAACGATACGTTACACGTTCTCCCAAGAACGCTCTTTCGCGCTGTTCAGTACAGCGTCGCAAACTTTTTGCGTTTCGAGAGCATCGCGGAATGTCGGGCTGCATTCGTTGCCTTCATCGAGGCTCTTCATGAAATCAGCAACGTGATGCACAAATGAGTGTTCGTAGCCAATCTGTAAACCTGGCACCCACCATTTGTCCATATATGGATGCTCCCCGCCATGGTCGGACACGTGTACGCTCTTCCAACCACGAAGAGCGCCTTCATCTTTGTGATCGAAGACTTCCAACCGGTGCAAATCGTGTAAGTCCCAGCGGAGAGACATCTCTGAGCCGTTGATCTCGAAGGTATTCAGAGCCTTATGCCCTCGGGCGTAGCGGGTTGATTCGAACAGACCGAGCGATCCATTCGAGAAGTGACACAGGAACGAACAAGCATCGTCGATAGTGACTTTCGTCTTCTCGCCAGTCGCTTGATGAACGCGCTCTTTGATGAACGTTTCCGTCATCGCAGTCACATCTGCAATCGTGCCGTTCAACCAGATCGCTGTATCAATACAGTGAGCAAGCAAATCACCAGTCACGCCTGAACCAGCCGCTTCAGCATCCAACCGCCAGAGAGCTTCGCCCCCTTGTGGAAGATCTTCAGAGATTGTCCAGTCTTGGAGGAAGTTCGCTCGATAGTGGAAGATTCGCCCCAGAGCGCCAGATTCGATGACCTGTTTCGCCAGGGTGACAGCCGGAACGCGGCGATAGTTGTACCAGACAGTGTTTGCGACGCCTGCCTTTTCGATAACCTGACACATCTCTTCACCTTCTGCCGCATTCATGGCGAGAGGTTTTTCGCAGAGAATCATCTTCCCGGCTTCAGCAGCCGCGATGGCAATTTCTTTGTGAAGATTGTTCGGCACGCAAATATCAACCGCATCAATGTCATCACGAGCAATCAGTGCCCGCCAATCGGT
>JAJDEL010000068.1 GCA_029259835.1 Planctomicrobium sp.
GGAAGTCTCTGCCTGCGTGTCGGTAGGTGAGTTTTTCGTGGTCGAGTCCCAGTAAGTGCAGAATCGTGGCGTGCAGGTCATGCATATGAACTTTATTTTCGACAGCTTCGTGACCGAATTCGTCGGTTTTCCCGTAGGACAAGGCTTGTTTCAGGCCGCCACCGGTAAGGAAATGGGTGAAGCCTTTGGGGTTGTGGTCGCGACCGTCATTGCTTTGAGAAAATGGATTTCTACCGAATTCGCCTCCCCACCAGAGCAATGTTTCTTCGAGCAGTCCGCGTTGTTTCAAGTCGGCAATGAGTGCGGCGACCGGCTTGTCAGTCGCTTTAGCATGGATCGCGTGGCGTTCAATTTTGCTGTGTTGATCCCAACGTGGGTTGGAGCCGTTGTCGCCATAGTTGATTTGAATAAACCGAACCCCAGATTCCGCCATACGTCGCGCCATCAGGCATTGCCGCCCAAAATCTTCGGTCTCTGTTTGATCGATTCCGTACAAGTTCATCGTCGACTTCGACTCACTGGAAAGATCGAGCAGTTGAGGAGCGTGCATCTGCATTCTCCAGGCGAGTTCATAGGAGGAGATCACTGCATCGAGTTCAGAATCCTTTCGGTCTCGGAGTTGCGATGCATTCAGGTTTCTCAAGAGTTCAAATTGTTCTCGTTGAGCAGTTGGACTCGAAAACTTGTTCTGGATGTGTCGAATCCCGGCATCTCTAGCTGGTTGCTCTGCGCGCCCAACCGGCGTCCCTTGATAACAGGCCGGGAGAAACGCATTTGCATAATTTCTAGGTCCGCCATTTGCCGACGATGGAGAAATCGTTACGAAGCCTGGCAAGTTGTTGTTCTCTGTTCCGAGTCCATAGTTGATCCAGGCTCCCATCGATGGGCGGATCAGACTCAAGGCGCCGGTATGCAGGAAGAGCGTACTTGGACCGTGGGCGACACCATTTGTGTGCATGCTGTGAAGAAAGCAAAGATCATCGACATGCTGACCGATATGTGGGAAAAGATCAGAAACCCAATGCCCGGTTTCGCCATATTGGCGAAACTTCCACAAGGACTTCATTAGAGTTTCTTGACCGCTATTCTCTCCCCGCGCCATTTTGCGAGAATTGCGGAATTCAAATTGTTCGCCGTGATGTTGCTCCAGAGACGGCTTGTAGTCGAACGTATCAACCTGACTTGGCCCACCCTGCATAAAGATGAAGATGACACGTTTTGCCTTCGCCGGGAACATCGGCTGGCGAGCAATAAGAGGATTCTTGGCTGCGTTTGATTCCCCAGTGTTTGATTCCTCAGCCGTCGCAAGTCCATGCAAAGCCAACGAACCGAAACCACAAGCCGTGGTAGAGAGCCATTGTCGTCGGTTCACTTTTACCATGGTTTATGAATTGTCCCGAAATAGTTTTCCGAAATCAGCCGTTTGGGCGCTCGTCCCGGTTCTAACGTCCTGCGGTTGATTCAGGGCGAATTTTTCACTCAGTTGAACATAGCAAAGATGATCAAATTGTACGAGATGTGATCAATGAATCGCTAGGCCCGTCTCAGCGAGCAATCCTGCCAAACCGGCTTCAACGACATTGTTTTGGTCGAGATTTCCTTGAACGCCAGCGTCTTCCGGCTTGAGAAATGCGAACACGATTTCTGCTTCGGCGACAAGTTCACCCTCACAATGGGCAGTGACTTCTGTCATTCCTCCCTCTTCGCGAGAGTAAATCAGAGTTGCCGTGTAGATGAGTTGATCGCCTGGTCGTGCTGACCGATGTGATTTGAACTTCGGCACCTTAGCGAGAAAGACCAGATACTCGAACTGGTGAGACTCCCCGAGTAAAATCCCGCCGGTTTGGGCCATGCCTTCCATAATGAGCGAGTAAGGCATTACCGGGAAGCCAGGGAAGTGGTCGTGGAGATGTTCCTCGGAAAGTGAAACATTTTTGACAGACTTCGCGCTCTTTCCACTCTCAAAATCAACGAATTTATCGATCCAAAACCAACGCATATTCAACTCCAGGTGGTGGGGCTCTCTCGATCCCCGGCTCCGACTAATATGGTTGCCTCTTCCTGAAGCTCTACGCGCCCTCCCGACCAGATGTAAAATCAATTCTCGAAGAGAATGAAAATTCACATCAACATTCAACGTAAGAAAAATCCGAGCGTGCAACAATGAGCGCGCTCGGATTATCTCTTATGGAAGACTCCGACTCAACTATCCTGCGAGTTTGCTGCTGACAAACTTGCAAAGCATGTCCACTGTGTACAAGTTCTGAACGTTTTCAACAGATGGGTCTGCTGCAAATCCGTCAATGTTTGCGAATGGAAGTTTTTCTCGCATTGCTGCAACTCCCTCGTCGGTGACTTTGCCTTCTTGAATGTAATCCGAATCAGCAGACATCAAATCTTCTGGGAAGAGTTCTCCCTTAGGGATTTTAATCTCGAACGCCTTTTCCAAGCGAAAGACAATGTCCAGAAAGTCGATCGACTCTGCACCGAGGTCTCCTTGGAGAGTCGCCTCTGGGGTGACTTCGTCGTCATCGACGCCGAGTGCCTCCTCCAGCACTTCCTGAATTTTTCCAAAAATCTCTTCTTGATCAGCCATACTCCACAAACTCCGAATTGTATTAGGTCAGCAGGAAAACTCGGTATGTTTGACTCCCAACGTTACCCACGAGGCAGTTTTACCGTGTTTCACTACTGAGTAGTTGATGATTCGAAACAGTTTCGAATCTCTCCTCACTGTCAAAACCAACCAAATTTCGTTCAAAGACGACAGTGAAGGGACGTCTCGAACTTTGAATTATGAACTATTCGTGCGAAACCAGAATTGTAGGTTCAAAAATCTATTTTTCAGCACGATTTGAAAAGTGTTACCACATTTCCACGAGGGAGAGTGTAACAGTTTCGATGATCTCATTCAAAAATCGGTCAATTTCTCTGAAATCTCGACCTCTTCTTGAAACGAATGGGGGGAAATTAAAGTCTTTTCTGGTCTTTTTAGCTTCAGAATCCACCGAGTGTGAGACCACCATCGACAGTTAACACATGTCCAGTGATGTAGCTCGCTTCATCACTTGCCAAAAACCGGACTGCATTGGCGATATCTTCCGGGAGACCGAGTCGGCGGACGGAAATTCTCTTTTTGATTTCACCTTCCGCAGCGTTGCGGACCGCTTCTGTCATATCTGTTTCGATAAATCCGGGAGCAACCGCGTTCACAGTGATTTTCCTGCGACCAACTTCCGTTGCCAAACATCGAGTCAATCCCTGAATTCCACCTTTGCTGGCAGCGTAATTGACTTGTCCTGCGTTTCCAAACTCAGCTGCGACGCTCGAAATGTTGACAATTCGACCGTATCGCTGAGACATCATCTGACGCATCGCGGAACTTGCAAAGTTGTAGACGCCTGTGAGGTTCGTATCAATGACCGCTTGCCACGCTTCTTTTTCCATAACGGCGAGCAAGCCATCTTTGATGATTCCAGCATTGTTGACCAAAATATCCAGTCGTTCCCACTTCTCGACGACTTCGCCGATAATCCGGTCGGCGTCATCTTTACTGGAAACATCC